>SKLK01000115.1 GCA_007123265.1 Kiritimatiellia bacterium | reverse complement strand
TCCCGCATCAAGCTGTCAATCCGCGGCCCGACTACCGCCATCACCGGCTCACCTCGAGCCCCCTTCTCTACACGCTGAGGCTCCGACTGTTCAAGGTACTTGCGTACCGTTCCACGGTGGATCCCAAGTTGACGGGCAATCTGACGTATACTCTGACCTTCGTTGGCATATTTATGCCGAATAACATGTACCTGTTCCATATGAAGCATGCTCCTTTCCTTCCTGACGCGTCATTGCGCCGGAAGAAATCATGCCTCGGGGGTGGTACACTTTCCGAATGCCGAATGGTACATTTTCCGAATGCCGCGGCCACATACAATGAGGTGCAGAGACGGCAGAGAGCCGGTCGGGGCAGCGGGGCGAGGAATAATGAACAGGACTGATCACAGGGCGGCGCTATGGCCGCCTGGCCAACGCATGTAATGCGGAGATGTAAAATGACTGATGCACAAGTGCGAATACTGACCATCGGCGGGTTGCTTCTTGCCATGAACGCCTTTTTCCCGCCGATGCTGTACGAGAATGTTTTCACCTCTACAGGGTCAAATGAATCTACCCGCCACTTCTTCTTTGTTCGCGAAATGAGTCCTCCCGCAGCCCCTGGAACTCAGGCCAATCGCCATGAACGGCAAGCACGACATACATTGCGCATCGACGCTGGGCGGCTGACAGCGCAATCTTTTGTCGTAATCGGTATCACGCTGACCGCAATGGGTGTTACTTGGCCCGAAAGAAGGAAACGCGCCCTGAACGCGGATGCTGCCCTAGGGCCCGAGCAAAGATCTGGAGGCGACGCGTGACGCCGCATTTCGGGTGATGGCGGGTCCGTGTGCAACGTATTACCCGCAGCCTCAGTTCTAACGTCTGACCAAAGAGGCCGATATGATGACCATTCGACAGCACCGTATAGCCAGATGGGTCTACCCGGCCCTTATTGTGATTGCTGGCTTTCCATTGGCAATTCGAGCGGTACGAATGTTTCCCGAGATTGAGTCAATAGGAAGCTTTGTGCTTTTCGGGGCGATCCTTGCCGGCATGCTGGTCGCCTTTCTACTGCAATTTGCGGCTGTGAAGTGCCCGAATTGTCAGGAAAAGCTTGAGTACTACTCTGCGAAGCACTCCAAAATGTCGCGCTACACATGTGCGACATGCGGATACAAGGATAAGAACTAATACGAAATAGAGTCGCCCGATTTTGGCGTCGAACTGGCGTCGATGGTCCTGCGGTGCATGGGGGCCACGCCGTGCGCCCCACACCGTCCACTGAAGAAAGGGTACGACCTTCAGGCGTCGCTCTGTGCGCGGAATGTCTGCTTCCTTTCCCCACGCAGATAAATCACCAGGCAGATCAGGCTGATCGTGGCAGCGGGGAATGTAGCGGTAAACAGTCTGCTAAAGTACTCACGGTTGTGCAGTCTGGCGTAGGCGCGCGAATCGATGTAGTAGGTTCCGTTCAAGATCGGCTGAAACCGGTGCAATTGCCGCTGCTCCCAATTCGGGTCCTCCGACTTGAGCAGGGCGGATTTGCCGTGGTTGTAATACACCATGCGAACGCGTGGATCGGCTAGTTGCTGGTACTCTTCCCGCGTCAACACGGCTGCGCGAATATCGGCGGCCTGGTCGTGACTCCGGAGAAATCCAAGCCACGGCAGCAACAACCCCGCCCAAACGAAGATTAGCCACACAAAAGCTGCGGCCAATACCCGGAAGCGCTTCTTGTCGTTCATGGTTAATCCTCTGTTTGGCTTATTGATCCTGTGTGAACGTATGCTACGCAAAAAATACCCGGCTGTCATCCGAAAGGATCGGATGCCCTCAATCGAAACCGCGTCCCCGTCCCGGTGGAGCCGGTCTTGCTTGACATCGCCGCCTGCTCGATTATCTTGGCTAAAACCGGACAAAATAGGTCGCCTTTTATGTTGCGTTTGAGTAAGCGGGTTGAATATGGTTTGATGGCTGTTTTGCGAATGGATGAGCTGGCACCGGAGGCATTGATCTCGGCCGGCGACATTGCGGCGCAATACCGGCTGCCGGCGGATTTGCTGGGGAAGGTGATGCAGGCGATGGCCCGGGGCGGGCTGCTGGAATCCGTGCATGGCGCCCGTGGCGGCTACCGATTGGCGCGGCCACTGGACGCCTTGACGTTGGGCGATGTGGTGGTCGCGATCGAAGGGCCGACCAAGTTGGTGCGGTGTCAGGAATCGGAGGAGCTGTGCGACCATTACGAAGGCTGCCCGATTCGGGAACCGGTCCTGCAAATGCAAGCACAGTTGCAAGACTATATGCACGCGTTTAAGCTGGCCACCTTTCGGCAGCCGGTGAATGAGCGAGAGCGGAGGCAACAAGCGGTATGAGTTTAGAAGATTTGCAAGGCAAAGAGGCGGAAGTGCGGGATGCACTGGCCCATGTGGTCGATCCTGAATTGCACATGAACATCATCGACTTGGGCCTGGTGTACAAGATCGAGGTGGACGGCGGTTCCGCACATGTGGAAATGACACTGACCTCACCCGGCTGTCCGTTCGGGCCCTATTTGTTGCATCAGGTCAACGAGGCGGCGAATACCGTGGATGGCATTGACGAGGCGCAAGTCGACATCGTCTGGGACCCGCCGTGGGGGCCGGACAAAATGAGCGAGGAAGCGCGATTGGAATTGGGATTTGATATTTGAACAGAGCCGATAAGTGGACAGGAGAGTAGTGAATGAGTGCAGCAGAAACGTATTTCGAAATTAAGAATCTACAGGCGGAAACCGAGGGCATCCCGATCCTCAAAGGCGTGGATCTGACGATCCGCCAAGGGGAAACCCACGCCCTGATGGGGCCGAACGGTTCCGGTAAAAGTACGTTGGCCAACGTGATTATGGGGCATCCGGCGTATGACGTGACCGAGGGCGAGATTTGGTTTCGCGGGGAAAACCTGTTGGAGCTGGACCCGGAGGAGCGGGCGCGGTTGGGCGTGTTCTTGGCCTTCCAATATCCGGTCGCCATCCCGGGCGTGAGTGTGGCGAAGTTCTTGAAAAGCGCGTACGACGCGACGCACGGCGATGAGAAGGTGAAGTCGGCGGCTTTTCTCAAGGAACTGCGCGAGAACATCAAGTACTTGGAGGTCGACGACTCGTTTATCAACCGCTACCTGAACGACGGGTTCTCCGGCGGCGAGAAGAAGCGGATGGAGATTTTGCAGATGTTGACCCTGAAGCCGAAGTTCGCGGTGATGGATGAGACCGATTCAGGCTTGGACATCGACGCCTTAAAAGTGGTTTCGAAAGGCGTCAACAAGCTGACCGGGCCGGATTTCGGCCTGTTGGTGATCACCCATTACGAACGCATCCTGCGCTATATCCAGCCCGATCATTTGCACATCCTGATCGACGGGAAAATCGTGCACAGCGGCGGGCCCGAGTTGGTCAAACGACTTGAGGAAAGCGGCTACGACTGGGTGCGCGAGGAGTTCGGCCAGGAAGTCCTCGTCAGCTAATCAAAGAGGAGCGAGCTATGAGTAAAGAATCCACCGCAATCTTAGACGATTACAAGTACGGCTTTTACACCGACATCGAAGCGGATTCGGTGCCGAAGGGCCTGAGCGAAGAGGTCATTCGCATCATCTCGGCCAAGAAGAACGAGCCGGAATGGATGTTGGAGTGGCGGTTGCAAGCCTATCGCTGGTGGCTCAAGCAGCAACCGCCCCGCTGGGCCCATCTGGAATATCCGCCGATCGATTTTCAGGACATCTGCTACTATTCCGCCCCAAAAGCCGGCGCCGATTCCCCGGAAGCGCAGGCGGAGCTGATGGCCACATTTGAGCGGTTGGGCGTGCCTTTGCATGAACGCGATCGCATGGCCGGCGTGGCGGTGGATGCGGTCTTTGACAGCGTGTCGGTGGCGACGACGCATCGCGAGATGTTGGCGGAGAAGGGCATCATTTTCTGCTCGATCTCCGAAGCGATCATTGAGCACCCGGAACTGGTGAAAAAATATCTGGGTACGGTCGTGCCCTACACCGATAATTACTATGCCTCGCTGAATTCCGCGGTCTTCACGGACGGCTCGTTCTGCTACATCCCCAAGGGCGTACGCTGCCCTGTGGACCTCTCCACCTACTTCCGTATCAACGCGCTGGATACGGGGCAATTCGAGCGCACCTTGATTGTCGCTGAAGACGAGGCCTATGTGTCCTACCTGGAAGGGTGTACGGCGCCGTCGCGGGACCGGAACCAGTTGCACGCGGCGGTGGTGGAGTTGATCGCCCTGGATCGCGCGGAAATTAAGTATGCAACGGTGCAGAACTGGTACGCCGGTGACAAGGAGGGCAAGGGCGGCATCTACAACTTTGTCACCAAGCGTGGCCATTGCCGGGGTACGCATTCGAAGATTTCCTGGACCCAGGTTGAGGCCGGTTCCGCGATCACGTGGAAATATCCCAGCGTGATCATGGAGGGGGATCATTCCGTCGGCGAATTCTATTCGGTGGCGGTCACCACGAACAAGATGCAGGCCGATACCGGCACGAAGATGATTCATGTCGGCAACAACACCAAGAGCACGATTGTCTCGAAGGGGATATCGGCGGGCCAATCCATCAATAGTTATCGCGGCATGGTACAAGTGTTGCCGGACGCGAAGAATTGCCGCAATTACTCCAATTGCGACTCGATGCTGATTGGCGGTGAGTGCAGCGCCAACACGTTCCCGTACATCGAGTCCGAAAACAGCTCGGCGATTATTGAGCACGAGGCGACTACGTCCCGTGTCAGCGAAGATCAGATCTTCTATCTCAAAAGTCGCGGCTTAAGCGAGGAGGATGCGATATCCATGGTGGTGAACGGATTTGCCCGGGAAGTGTTCAAGCAATTGCCGCTTGAATTCTCCGTGGAAGCCGTCCGGCTATTGGAGATGAAATTGGAAGGCAGCATAGGTTGATGAGGGAGTGTAGGGTATGACTGAAGCAGTAGTAGCAGAGACAGCCGTAGATGTGCTGCCGGGTTTTGACGAAGCGGCCTTTGCGCAGATTCAGCAGGAACCGCAACCGGCAATTCTAGCGGCCAAGCGAGAGGAGGCCTTTAAGGACTACCTCCGCATCGCTTCGCCGACTCAGCGGGACGAGGAATGGCGTCGCACCGATCCGGCCTTGTTCCCGATCGCCGAAGCGCATCGCTTGCCGACACTGAAGCAGGTCGAACAGCTTCCGGAGGCGGAATGGGACCAACACTTTGATTGCGTGGTCGCCGTCCAGTCCGACGCCTTTGCGATTATGCATCGGACCGATGCCGCAGAGCGGCTGGGCATTACGATCCAGTCCTTGGCGGCGGCCGCCGAATCGCAGCCGGATCTGGTTCAGCAATACTTGCAGGGCCAGGCGCTGCCTGCGACGGCCGGCAAGT
>SKLK01000095.1 GCA_007123265.1 Kiritimatiellia bacterium | reverse complement strand
GCTGCCGGACGATTTCTACTACTGGACCACGTTCAATGCAGATAGCCCGACCATTGATCAGCGCGAGGTGCCCTTGACCTTGGATGGTTATGCCGGGGGAGGTGCGGAGCTACGCGTCAATCTGCACGGCTGGCGGCATACCGCTAATGATCCCACTCATATTATTGAGTTTGACTGGAACGAGGTGCCGATCGCCGGCGACTGGTCCTTCTCCGGCATCGGCAGTTACACCGCACATGTCGAAATCGCCCATGCGCTGATTGAGCCCGCTACGAACACGCTGGTCATTCGCGGTGTGCAATCGGCGAGCCTGTTTGTGCTGCATCATCTTTGGACCGATTATGAGCGCTATTATGCCCCGGCGGAACAGTTACTGCTTGCGCCCGATGGCGGACATGATCGCTTGACGGCCGATTTGTTTGCCGATGCCGTGGTATTTGATGTCAGCGATCCGCTGGCGCCAATTTGGGTCGCGGACGCGAGCGGGGCAGTGGGAGCCGGGACCAGTTGGCCGGTGTCGCCGGATTCATGGTGGGCGATGCGGGAGCGTAGCGACATGCCCGCACTGGAACCGATCCCGGCCGGATTTGGCGCGTGGTTACGCGAACCCACCAACACGGTTGATTACTTGGTGGTGGCACCGCGCGCATTCGCAGCGCCGGCCCAGGCCATGGCTGCGTATCGCGCGTCGCTTGGGCTGCGGTCGGCGGTCGCGATTTTCGAAGACATTTGCGATGAATTTGCCTATGGCCTGAAAACCCCTGACGCCATTCGCGATTTGCTCATCTACGCCCACGCCCACTGGCACGCCGCGCCGCGGTGGGTGCTGTTGGGTGGCTGGGGGCACTTTGATTATCTGAATGTATCAACCGATGCCACCAATTGGTTGCCGCCGTTGATGGGCAGCGATGGCAGTTCCTTGCGTCCGGCCGACATACAGTTTGCCGACTTAACCGGCGACGGCGCGCCGGAGGTCGCGATCGGACGTCTGCCGGTTCAGACCGTCGCCCAATTTGATGCCTATTTGGCGAAGCTACAAGCCTACGAAGCATCGGGGCCGCAGCCCTCGTATCAGGCCTCCCTCTTTGTCTCGGGCCTGAGCGATGGGGCCGGGGACTTTCTCGCCACCAATACCGAATTATCGCATGTCATCACCAACCGGTACGAGCCGTCGTTTGCGGCTCAGGATCTGGATGACTGGTGGACCGTAAAACAACACACGCTGGCGGGCTTAACCAATAGCAGCGGAATTCTTCACTATACGGGGCACGGATCCATTACGGTGATTGCCGACAAAGGCACCCAGCCAGCGCTATCCGTGGCCGATGTCAACGCGCTGCCCGCGCACGATCCCCTGCCGCTATTCATTTCCCTCACCTGCTATATGGGGCGGTTTGATCACCACTTGGCCTCTCAGCGTTGTTTGGCCGAGTCGTTGGTCTTAAAGCCGGACGGTGGCGCTGTGGCGGTGTACTCGCCCTCCGGCTTATCGTTTAATTATTTCGCCGCCCTGTATGCGACTGAGTTCTACCGGCGTCATGCGATCGAGGGCGCCGACACCTTGGGGACCACCCTGAAGCGTACCCGGCGACATATCTTGACCAATGTGATGCACAGTGCCACGGCCATCCGCACCTACAACTTGCTGGGCGATCCGGCGCTGCGCCTGCGCGGCGGCGAAGCCGGCATGGTGCCACCGACGGTGACCACCTTCACCGAATGGCGTTGGGAACAATTTGCCAATGCGGATCTCAGCGATCCTGCGATCAGCGGGCCTGAGGCGATACCGAACCCTGCCGGTGCAAATAATCTACAAACCTATGCCTTTGGGAATCATTCGCCGTTGCTGGTTGGCTGGGCGCCGGATGGTGGCGAATTGCAAATCGAATGGCGCCAGCGAGCGCTTGCCGAAGACCTCTCGGTCGAACTATTGAGCACAATCGACCTGGATTTACCCTGGAGCGTGTTGCCACCCGAATGGCCGCCTGAACCGTGGCACGTCGGGCCGGCGGGCATGACCGGTTGGCGCGTGCGTCTGCCGAAAGGCGAATGGGCGCCCGGCGCAAATAATGTGTTTTTTAAATTGCGTGCGCGATTGGATTAACACAAACTGGAACAGGTGTCGGTCATTCGGTGGGCCGATAAGGAGTTGCAGGGGGGGACGTTGATCCTACATACTGGCGATTGATTTTATGGAAGAGACGCAGAAACGTTATAAGCCTCAAGGACGGGTAGTCGTTCGGCGAATTGGTGAGGACATTCTTTTGGTACCCGTCAGTGGCCCAGCGGCCGGAGGGCGTGTGTTTCCCATCAATGAAACCGCCTTCCGTATTTGGGAGGCGCTCGCCGACGGGGCGACGGTGGAAGCGATCGCATCCACGATTGCGGAGACCTATTCCGTGCCGATCGAAACGGCGCGAACGGATTGTACGCATTGCCTAAGTGTGCTTTTGGAGGAGCAGCTAATCGAGGAGGAAGCCTAATGGCTTGTGCATTTGAAGTGGCGGATACAGATGAATGGCTGAAGGCGTTCCAGTATCGGGCCGCGCAGAGACGGATCCCGGTATCGGCCCATTTGGAATTGACCAGTCGCTGCAACTTGCGTTGTCAGCATTGCTATTTAGGCAGCCAGGAGGAGCAGCACAAGAAACGATCGCTGGAACGTGACACCGAGGCCGTCAAGCGATCCTTGGACCAGTGGGCAAAGGCCGGCTGCTTGCATCTGGTGATCACGGGCGGCGATCCGATGATGCGCAAGGATTTTGCTGAGATCTATCGGCATGCTGTTGAGGCTGGACTCTTTGTCACGGTATTCTGCGATGGCATCCTCGTCACCGACCGGATCATCGAGTTGTTCCGGGAATTACCGCCCCGGAGCGTGGAAATCAGCATTTACGGCGCCTCTGCCGAGACCTATGAAACCGTGACCCGGGTGCCGGGTTCACATGCCCGCGCGTGGAAAGGAATCCATCGCCTGTTGGATATCGGGGTGCGGGTGGCCCTAAAGACCGTCCTGCTCACTTTAAATGAGCACGAACTGGGCGATATGGCGGCGCAAGCAGAAGCGGTGGGCTGCAAATTCCGTTTCGATGCCGCGGTGTTTCCGTGTCTGCCAGACAATTCAAAGGAGCCGCTTGATCTTCGGGTGGCGCCGGAAACGGCGGTCAAATGGGACTTAGAGTTTCCCGGACACAAGGAGAAATGGAAACAACGCATCAAAATGTATGAGAAGGGCAGCGAGTCGGATGCCCTCTACGCCTGCGGAGCCGGCCTGACGGCATTTTTCGCCGACCCCTACGGCAATGTCTCGCCGTGTTTGATGACGACGCACTACAAATATAATGCAGAGGGTCGGTCTTTTGATAAGGTCTGGAGTGATGAATTAATCGAGATCCGTCACAAAAAGCGAACCAAGCAGGGAGGCTATCTCCATGGTCCAATGCGCGGGGCCTGTACGCATTGTCCCGCATTCAATTACCTGGAGACAGGAGACGAAGAAACCGATTCGGAGTATATACGCAAGACGGCGGAACTGCGGTATCAAGCAGTGATGTCGGATGAGAAGAAGGAAGAATAAGATGAAGAGAGAGAACTATCGGCCCGAAGATGAGCACGCCGTAGAAGGCAAGGGGACCTACAAGAAGCCGGAAGTGAAGCGCGTCGATTTGGCTTTGGCCGAGACCCTGTCGTCCGGTTGTAAATTGGCCGGCGTATGCGATGATCCGTTCGAGCCGATTTCCGAAGCGGGCTCATGAGCCGCCTCCCCTCCCGCTTGCGGGTGGGACCGATCGAGTTTAGGTTTTCGGGCGAATCGGCCCGGGCCCTTCGCTATACCTATTGGGCGTATCGCGATTTCTTCCTCCCGGAAGGAAGCGACGCGGTGCAGCCTGAACCGCTTGCCACCCTTCCAATTCATTTGCTATCCCAGCGCCCTGCGCGCCCGTCGCGTCCCCCTGATTTCGCGGCTGGCCGAAACTGGGCCGCTTGGGATCTGGATACGCAATGGTTATTTTGCTCGGGCTATTATGAACGGGCACGCCCCCGTTTCGCTTGTGCGCTGGCCAAGGACTGGTCCGGAGCGAAACTCGCTGTCGATGGCGATGGTGCCGATGCGCCATTGCGCTATCCGATCGACCAGATTTTGACTTGGGGCCTGCTCGGTCGATGCGGGGGCTTGCTGGTGCATGGGGCGGCGACGGAGCGGGACGGTACCGCTATGGTTTTTGCCGGACGCAGTGGCGCCGGAAAATCCACTCTGTCTTCCCTCTGTCTTGATGCCGGTTGGCGCATCCTGAACGATGATCGCAACATTGTTTATCCGCGTGCGGGTGAATGGCGTGTGGGGGGTACACCGTGGCACGGGTCCGGCTGCTATGCCGAACATCGGGACGCGACGCTTGGCGCGATCTATTTGTTGGCCCAGTCACCGGTTGATCGGATCGAAACGATTCCCTGCCGCGAGGCGCGCATGGAATTGCTGGATGTATCCGCCATCCCTTGGTTTGAGGAGGACTGGTCTGCGCGCACCTTGGCCGCCTTGGAGCGGGTAACCGAACAAGTGCCGGTTCACCGGTTCCACTTTACCAAAACCTCCGATGCTGTGAAAACACTCACAGAGTCGTAGGTGTCCATCGCTTCGAAAACATAATGTCGGTATCGCTGACGACGGTAACGAGGTCGCGGTTAGGACATTCGAGACATTCTTAACCATTTGCACACCAAATCGCGGATAAGCGCCAAAATTAACGCTTTTTAAATGGTTTTTTACTAGACGTCGCCCGATGGTTTTTTTCACGATATAAGGAGGAGCACCGATCTTACTTCAGCTGATAATGGGAGAAGGTAAATATGTGGTATGAGTTGCGTCGTTACGTGGGCATCGGGTTGAGAAAGATCATCTGGTGTGTCGGGCTTTGGATGTTGGCGCTGCAAGGCGTGGCCATGGGGCAAGTGAGCGTGTCGTTGACGGGGCCGGCCGAGCAATCGCCTTGCGGGCGAGTGACGCTGACCAACACAATCGTCAACACCGGCGGCGTCCTCTCTGGCCTGATCATCACCAACGACCTTCCGTCCGCCAGCTTCGCCTTTGTCCCCGGCACCGCTGTCCTGAACCTCCCCGGCGGTATCACACTAACGAATGCTGCTGCCGATCCGGATATCAACAACAACCATACAAATTTGGTGTGGGATTTTTCCGCTCTCGCCACGCCCTCCGCGCTTACCTACCCATTGATTACCGAGGTCTTCTTCAATTTCACGCCGCCAGCAGGGGGAATAAAAGAGCATTACGAATGGTTTGAAATCTATAACCCCAGCACCAACGCGATCACACTGGATGGGTGGCAGGTGCAGGATACCGCACCGGGTCAGATCGATGATCTGCCGACCTTCACGATTCAGCCGGGCGAATT
>SKLK01000188.1 GCA_007123265.1 Kiritimatiellia bacterium | reverse complement strand
GCTTTGGACTTCCCCGACGTTTTCTCGCGGCTCTGCGGGACGCCCTCCACCCAACAAGACATCGCGTGCTGATCCGAGGGTGGGTTCGCTGCAACTGAACGTGTCCGGCCCTCATCCAAAGCGCCGCCGAGCCGCCTCGCCCCACCTATCTCGTCACGAGAAAGAGAAGCGATTCCGCTTCGCGCTCAACCAATCGTAAACCCGCAGCCCCGGGCGGCCTGCTTGACCTCGTCCGGGGCCCCGACCAACTCGAACCGGTGGGCGCTGAACTCGCGTCGCACCGGATACTCGCGGCGGCAGGTGACAAAATGACGGGCCATGCGGGCCGGATCGCTGCTGGCGCCTGCCCTGAACCGGGCATCATCGTCGCTTAACGGATAGGCCAACCGCGCTAGGTTCGTGAGGACGGTTTGTGTGCTCTGTCCCGTCACGTCCAGCGTGCGCGGTTCCGGTGCCGGCCAACGATCAACATCCACGCTCAGCGCCGGTTCCTCTTCCAGAAATCGGCAACAGGCTTCATAGATCATTTGTGTTCCGCGCAAGCGACCGTCAAGGGAGTAGCCCGCGATGTGCGGCGTGGCGAAATCCACTGCATCCAACAAATCGCGACGAATGGTCGGTTCATCTTCCCATACGTCAAGAGTCGCCTGCCGCAAGGGCCCGTGTTCAAGGGCCGCGAGACAGGCGTCGCTGTCCATCACCCCGCCGCGGGCGGCATTGATCAGCAGCGCACCCGGCGCCATGGACTCGAAAAAACGATAATCCAGCAAGTGCGCGGTCGGGAACGGTCCGGACTGGCTATACGGCACATGCACGGTAACAAAGTCGGCAACAGGTAACACGTCCGCCAGCTCCATAAAACTCCATTTGTCCGTGCCCTCTTGAGCCGCGCGCGGCGGATCATTTAACAACACCGTAAATCCCATGGCCGTCGCCCGCGCGGCCACGCGTCGCCCGATATGGCCCACGCCGGTGAGGCCAAGTGTCGATGCGGTGATGTCGCGTCCATGTCGCTCGGCTTCAAGCAGCAGCGCCGTGACGACATAATCCGCCACGCTGGCGGCGTTGCAGCCGGGGGCATGGATGCAGGCCACGTCCAAGTCCTGGAGGCTCGCGTAATCAATGTGGTCTGTGCCGGCCACGGCGCAACCGACAAATTTGACCGGCGTATCGGCTAGCAAGGCCCGGTCAATGCGGCATTTGGTCCGGGTAATCAGGATGTCCGCGTCTTGCAGGTGGGCCGGGGTGATTTCCTCTTCCGGCACCAGGACAACGTCCCCGAGCGAGGAAAAGAGCTCCTCACCCGCAAGCACACTTTTGGCACAGACAATTTTCACCGTATACGTCTCGCTTCCAATCGGTGGATGGGCCGCTGACCGGCGGCACTCACGGAGACAGCCGCACCCGGGTCCAGCCTTCTGTGTCCCGGGTAAACAGCAGTCGATCATGCAAGCGATTGACGCGCCCCTGCCAGAATTCAATCGCGTGTGGCACACACCGGTACCCGCCCCAGTAGGGTGGCAGCGGTATGTCATCCTTGGCGAATTTCTTCTCGTATTCCTGCACGCGCCGCTCCAGCTCTTCGCGCGATTTCAGTACGCTGCTTTGCGCGGACGCCCATGCGCCGATCCGGCTACCGCGGGGGCGGCTACTGAAGTAGGCGTACGACTCGGCTTCGGTCAACTTCTCGATCCGGCCTTCGATCCGGATTTGCCGTTCGTAGGGTTCCCAATAGAAGAGGAGCGAGACCTGCGGGTTTTGCGCCAGCTCATCTCCTTTTCGGCTCTCATAATTGGTGAAAAAGCAAAAGCCGTTCGCATCGACACCCTTCAGCAGCACCATCCGCACCGAAGGGGCGCCGCTCGCTGTCGCGGTCGCCAGCGCCATGGCCTCGGGATATTGGAGGCTCAACTTCTTCGCTTCGGCGAACCAGCGGTCGAATTGTTTGAATGGGTCCGGATCACAATCCTTCTCGTGCAGGCCGCGCATGGCTTTGATTCCTTTCCGCACTAGCTTACCCAGCGGTATGATGCGCATACCCGGTTAGCTTCCCATCGGCGGTTCAGGCGGGGATTGGGCCGGCATCTCCACCACATTCACCGGTAACGATTTTTCGTGGCGCCCGTCCAGGGCCAATTCAATCGAGTATTGACCCGGTCGCTCGAACTTCAGGCCATTCATGTTCAACACCATATTGGCGCAGACCGATTGCACCTCTTCAGGAAACTTGATGCCGATGTTGCCATCGATACCCGGGATCACGGAGTTCCCATCCGCATCGATCAAGCTGATCTTTACCCGGTGATTCCCTTCCTCGATCCGGTCGAACCGTACCCGTAACGCAATCGCGCAATGCGGGTGGACCAACGGGAACTTGCGTCCGTTAATTCGGTCGAACGCACCTAATAAATTCAGCTTGCCGCCGCTATCGGTCGCCGCGTCACATAGTGCGAAAACTTCTACATCCATTATCTACTCCTTATCTCGGGCTGCTCCAGCCCTTATTCAATTTCGTCGCAGTGCACGATACACCAAGATCAAGGTGGCCAACGGGAAAAAATGCGTTCGGGGGGCCGCACAATACAGGGCGCACAAACTGACCCACCACGTCCGCTGATTCCGGGGCACGTCCTGGGTCCGCACGGCGTAAAGGCCCAGCACCGCTCCCACACCGGCCCGGACCAAGGCGGCGGGGCCGGGGACAAAGCTATAGATGTCGATCGCATCCAGCAATAGTCCGGTTACGAGGGCTTGCTTCAAGCGCTGGGGGCGCAGTGTCGCCGCCACATCGTCCGCGCCCGCGGCGTTGGGCCCGTCCTTCGGCGGCAGCACCTCCGGCTCGACGATTTCCTTCTCTTTCTCGGTGGTCATCAGGGCACCAGTGTGCCTGTCGCGTCGAGCCCGCACAAGAGTAAAGGCCGACCGACACCGCTGAGGATGCGTCTTTAATCAGTCGGCTCGTTGACAATGGATCGGCCCCGTTCTAGGCTTCTACCGACCGTTGGGGGTGAGGGCGATTGCGCCGTCTGAGATTAGACCCCAACTACCTGATCCGGATCATGCCGGCGTAGGGAAACGGTACATTCATCATATAGTTGGATTAACCGTTGGTTTGGCGCCAACGGTTGTTTTGTAAATAAGGAGCAGGCAAAATGAATAGATTTAGCGAACGTGTATGGGCCCGCATCGCCCCGATTTATGCGGCGATCCTCGATCATCCCTTTAACCGGGAGTTAGCAAACGGGATGCTGGCACAGGATCGATTCGCATTTTACGTGCAACAGGATTCCTTGTACCTGCGCGATTATAGCCGTTCCCTCAGCCTGCTGGCATCGCGGTCGCCGGATGCAGAAACGGCCGGGACCCTGCTTGATTACGCCAAAGGCGGCGTGGCGGTGGAGCAGGAGCTTCACGGCATGATGCGCGAGACCTTGAAGATTCCGCCTGCGTCGATTCAAGAGCCGGCTTGTTTTGGCTACACCCAATTCCTGCTGGCCCATGCCGCCTTGGCCGATTACCCCGTTGGCTTGGCCGCCATCCTGCCGTGCTTTTGGATCTATCGCGATGTCGGGCTGCACATCGCGCAGACCAGCGCAGCCGATAATCCCTTTGCCGCCTGGATCCAAACCTATTCAGATCCGGACTTCGTCCGCATCACCGATAACATGATCCGCATTGTCGACGACGCGGCTGCGGCACATTCGGCTGCCGTGGGTGACGCGATGGAAGCGGCGTTCGTGCGCTCCTCGCAATACGAATGGGCGTTCTGGGACGCCGCCTATCAGTTGACCCGTTGGCCGGTGAACGCCGACCCCGCCTAAAGCCGATGTCCTCGACGCATCCAGACGACGCGCCCGCTCGCTCGGTTGCCCTGCGCTATGGCGATCCAGATCCTCTCCTGGACCTACGTCCTTTTTAGATCAAGGTTGAGGGGGTAAACGCATTTAGAAATCTTCATTTCTCTATTATCGATCACGGCGCGGCGCAAGCGCCGGCCCTACAATTCAAAATAACGCATGTAGGGCCGCCGTTTACGGCGAGCCGGATTTAGCATTGTACGAAAGACAAGGACATAGGATGCGTTTGCCCTGAATGTGCCCGTCGCTGCGCTTGACGGACCTCTACACTGTACACATAATCAACGCATGCAAGCGTTATGCATAGTCTGCCGCGCTTTGTGTCGGGCGCACCCTCCTGAAACGCTTCCCGATCGCGCCTGCTTGCCATCCGCTTTCCGAAGTAAGAACCATTGTGCTTGCCGCGCACCAAACACGGCGGTCAGCCGAGACCAATCCAACCTACGAAGGGAGATACCATGAAAGCAGTCGTGATCGTATGCCTACTCGTTGCCGGCGTGGCCTGTGCGGAGCTGGCTGAACCATCGCATCCCGCCGGAGACCGCGCGGAGGAGAAACGGATTGAGCTGGATGGTGTGGAGCCGTCATTGGCCACGGAAGCCGATATGGACCGTTTGAATGAGTTGGTGTCCGCGCTGTCGGTTCCTGATCCGCGCTTCCGCTTGATGCTCGATTTGGGGTGGACCACCGGTCGAAGTAGTTGGGAGATTAGTTTCCAGGAGTTCGAGCCGGGATTTGGCATCGTCGATGTCCATTCGCGTCTCGGATGGAAACGTCTGGAGAGCATTATTTACCGGTTGCATGGTGAGTATAAGGTCAACGATTGGCTGCGCTTGTCGGCATCGGTAGGCTTGGGCTCGCTGGACAATGGACAGAACTCGGATACCGATTGGTACGCTAATTTTATGGGCCGTGACTTCATCTTTTCAAAGTCGGAAGCCGATACCGATGGCGATGTCACCCTGTTCAATCTCAACGCACATGTACGCCTGAACGAGTTCTTCGAACTCTCGCGCCTGCCCGGTCAATGGGATGTCTTTGGTGGCTACCAATACCATGAAGAGGACTTGCGTGATCGTAATGGCGTACAGACCATTATTGATGAGGAGCAGGTGAACATGCCCTTTTCAGGGTTGAACTCGACCTATCTCTTTGAATGGCAGGCGGCTCGATTGGGCGTGCGCGGCGAGATCCCGCTCGCGGACCGCTTGCGGCTGCGCGGATCGCTCGCGGGGCTTTGGGCTAGGTTTGAGGGGGAAGGATTCTGGAATTTGCGCGACGACTTCCGCAATGAATCACCAAACTTTGTGCAAAGTGCCTCCAACGGTTTGGGGGTTGAGCTAAGTCTCTTTGGCGTCTTTGATATCACGGAAACCTTTTTCGCTGAAATCGGTTGGTGGCAGCTCTATCTCAAGGCCCAAAATGGTACCGACAAGCTCTATTTTGCCGATGGCTTTGAGGCCCGAACCGACTTGGAATTTGCGCGGACGCAGCGCCAAGGCGTCTTCATTGGTTTCGGCGGCCAGTTTTAGATTGAACGGTGGCCACTCAATTTGCCTGAACAGTCACTCCAAGCATCGTTTCGATGTTAAGGACCGCTTGTGGTCTCGGCG
>SKLK01000006.1 GCA_007123265.1 Kiritimatiellia bacterium | reverse complement strand
TCCGCCGCACCCGTTTCTTGACCTTGCATGATTGCTCATGGCACCCTTGCTGGTGCTGTACGGCTGCAATCCAGTGGTCGCAGTGGGATAGATCGGCATGTCGCATCGATTAGAACATCTGGAATCCTATTTCCTTGACGTGATTGAAGGTCGGGAGCAGACCAAGACGGCGGGGTTATTGCGGTTTTTTCTGCGTCAACTATCCCGCATCTTCGCGTTGATCGTTCAATTGCGTTTGCGCCTCTACCAGTGGGGTATTCTGCGTCCGCATACGCTCGGGTGCCAAGTGCTGAGTGTGGGAAATTTGACGGTCGGTGGTACGGGTAAGACACCGGTCGTGGAGGTGTTTGCCCGTTCGCTGCAAGAACAGGGCCGGAAAGTGGCCATTTTGAGTCGCGGCTATAAACGGAAGAAACCGCCCCTCTCGCGCCGACTCAAGGGCTGGATCACGTTTGAAAAATACGGCCCACCGCCCTTGGTTGTTTCCGATGGAAATCGATTACTACTGGACTCGACGGTGAGCGGCGACGAGCCCTATATGCTGGCCTCGAACTTACCTAACGTGGCGGTGATTGTGGCTAAGAACCGGGTGAATGCCGGACAATACGCGATCAAGAAGCTGGGCTGCGATACGTTGATCCTGGACGATGGCTTCCAATACATGCGGCTGCGGCATCGGTTGGACATTGTGCTGGTGGACCGTACGAATCCGTTTGGCAACCGCCGCGTCCTGCCCAGCGGCTTGCTGCGTGAGCCGGTGCGAAATATCCGCCGCGCGGGCTTTATTTTCATCACGAAGTCCAACGGTGACGGTGCCGAAGCGCTGAAGCAGCAGTTGCGGGAACATAATCCGCACGCGGAAATTTCGGAGTGTCGCCATTGCCCGCGCTATGTCCAGCATGTCTACAGCGGTGAACGATTGCCGCTGGAGCATTTGAAAGGGTTGCGCGTCGTGGCCACGTCCGCGATCGCGGTGCCCAAAGGCTTTGAGGATGAACTCGAGCGGTTGGGCGCGGAGGTGCTGCACCACCAGATTTACGCCGACCACCACCGCTACACGCAACAGGAACTGATCGATTTGATCAATGATGCCTTGCATCGGGATGCCGATGCGATATTGACGACGGAAAAGGATGCTGTGCGGCTACCCTTCATTGAGCGCCGGGACTTGCCGCTGTACTTCTTGCGGGTGGAGATCGAAATGTTGAGCGGCTCAGAAGCCTTCAAGGATTGGATCGCTCGCATTTGCTTCCAATAGAGGGGGTCACCGGATGCACGAGCAGGACACACCCTTCACCCACGCCGGCTACCGGGTCTGGTCGCGCTACGAGCCGGAAAAGGCCCGTCGGCTGTTAGACGGAATTACCACCCGGACCCTGGCCGTAAGCGAATCGATCAAGGACAATCCCCGCAACTATATTGCCCGCGCGACGTTTGAGGGAGACGATGCAATTGTAAAGATTCCGCGGTCAAGGGATCGGCGCTTGTACGAGCAGTTTTTGACGTGGTTTCGGCCCGGTGAGGCGGTACGGCGTTACGCGAGCATGGTAACCTTGGAGCGGCTGGGTTTTTCGGGAACGCCACCCATTTTAGCGGCGGAACGGCGGCGCGCCGGACGCGTGGTCGAGAATATTTTTGTTTACGGCTATGCGAAAGGCCGCCTCGCCGGTCCCGGCGATGAAGCACTGCTGGTGCAGGAACTGGTCCGGCTTTACCAACTCGGCTATTTACGGCGGGACTGCAAGCCGGGAAATTTCGTCATCGATGGCGATCAGGTGCATTTTATCGATTTCCGGTTGACGCGCCCCCGGTGGTTGCGTCGGTTTCGAATCTATATGGAATTCAATCACTTTTTGGAGAACATGCCGACCGCGCGCCCGCTGGTGGAAGCCGCAGGATATCAGGGCGTCGGCTTTGCCTTGGCCGGTTGGCTGAAGTCCGTCTACACACGATGGAACAAACGCCGTCAGCGCCTGTCCCGGTTGTTGCGGGGGCGCCGCCGCGAATCCACGCAATAGCTTCAGGCTGGCGTGTTCGCCAGTGTCGCTTCATCATCCTTGTTCCGGCAACTGGCCATGCACGTGGCCAGTAGGGTCCAAAAGAAGAGGGCCGGTGTCATGGCAAAGAAGAGACTGAACAATCCGTAGATGAAGAAGGAAATAGCCGAAGCCGCGAGACAGGCGGCCACCAGCCGGATGCGCGGTTGGGCTTTCACAGGGAAGTTAAAGGCCATACGGTACGCCGCCATCACCATTAGCGAAATCCAAGCAACCAATCCGATATATCCGGATTGAATCCGGGTTTCCAGAAACATGTTGTGAGCATGATTGTATACGCGCTGGGCGGTGCGCTTTTCGTCTGGCAATTCCTCATGAAGCCCTTCAAAGATCTTGTGGCCGTACCCGAAGCCAATCCACAATCGATAGGGTTCCTCGGCAATTTCGCGGTCGATAATCCGGTCAATATCCTGCCAGATAGCCGTGCGGTCGGAGGACTGGCCACTGAATATGCGGTCGCGGAAGGTGCCGGGAATCGAGACAAATGCGGCCAGTACGAGAACGGACGCCGCGATCAATCCGGCCTGATAGCGGCGGGGCAGGGGGGCCAGAACCAGAATGGCCATGACACCACAGGCGAAGCCCAGGAGGACGCTCCGCGTCTGTAACAGGTACAACAGCACGATCAATCCCATAAACATCAACAGGCAAAGAACAGTAAGAATGGGCTGCCGCTGTCGCCGAGCGTGAAAGAAGACCGGCAGGCCCAGCAACAAGGACGCCGCATAGATGCCCGATGCAATCGTGGGATAACCCAGCAACGAATCGAACCAGCGTCCATGAATTAACACGTCATGCTGGTGCCAGGCGCTCCAGGCAAACCGACCGAGATCCACCAGCGCCAGAATGCCGACCGCCAGAAAATACCGCCGGACATTGGTCTCAACCTTTTCCGAGGTGGATAGCATATTCACAATGACGGTATAGCCGGCGACCAGTTCCAAGAGCTTCAGCCATTGGCGTATGCTGAACCAGACATCCTGGGAAAAGAAACAGGCCAGCAAGCTGACGCCAATATAGAGGGCGATGATCGGGCCCAGTCCACCCATATGCAACGGCCGATCCTGCTGCCGCCGAAACAAGACCAAACCAAGCAACCCGCTCCAGATCACGGCATTCTTGAAGCCGCTGTTCGGGAAGAAAAGAATCAAGACCAAGAGCCCGATGATCGTTATGTCCCGAGTCAAGAGGCGACTGAACCATGCAGTAGATGCGAGGCGGTTCATGCGGCCGGCACCAATCGTTGATAGAGTTGCAGGGTGCGGTCGACCAAATGGGTGTCGGAAAAGTGGTCGGCAACCCGTTGCCGGGCCTGGGCCGCAAGTTGTTCGCGCAAGGTCGGCTGCTGAATCATTTGCACTAACGCTTCAGTCAATGCCCCCGCATCATTGCGGGGAATAACCCAGCCATTCAGGCCATGATCAATGATCTCCCGCACCCCGCCGACATCGGCGGCAATCACGGCTTTGCTCATGGCCATGCCTTCCTTAACCACGCCGGGCGAAGATTCTACGCGGCGGCTGGGGACGGTGATGACATCCATGGCCGCCATGATTTCCGCAATATCCTTGCGAAAACCGGTGAATCGCACGTGGTCGCTTAAGCCCTGATCCTGCACCCGCTGTCTAAAGTCGGCCTCCGCCGATCCCGTGCCCACAAACACACAGCATACATCCGGCTGCACGTCACGCAGGGCCGGGATCGCTTGAATCAGTAGGTCGTGGCCCTTTTCCCGTGATACGCGGCCGATGAGGCCGATGCAAAAGCGTTCACCGAGGTCCAACTCCTTGCGAATCGCTGTACCGTTTCGCTGCGACGGATCGAAGCGGTCAAGGTCCACCGAGCTATGGATGACCGTCATCCGCTCTGACGTGAGGGCCCCGGAGCGGATCAAGCCGGCCAAGGGTTCCCGCAGGGAGTCGGAGGACAAGATCACATGATCGATCGCGCGCCCGTACAGCCAACGGTGAATGGGGTCGCTGCGGGAGGCGTGATCGCTATGGCGGGTACGGATCAAGAGGGGGCGTTGCCGGCCCCGCTGAAAACCGAACGCCAAGGCCGCAATCCATGTGTCCACGGACGTGTGCAGATGGATGATGTGGAACTGCCCTTCCTGTTGGCATTGGCGCAGAGCCCGGACATCGCGACGGATGGAGGCGGGGCGAAAGCCACCGCGAAACTCGAAGCGCGTATCCACTGGGATTCCCTCGTCTTGAGCGACGGAGGCCAAGGCAGAGGTTGGCGGCGCCCCCAGCACCACCGGCCAGTCTCGCTCATGCAGTCCTTTACAAACCACCCGGACGCGATTCGACTCGCCGCACCAAAACGCGCGTTGACTCAAATGTAGAATGCGGAGGGGGGTGGAGGTCATGTTTGCGCCGCGCCTTCAACCCGCAGGCCAAGCTCGGTCCCTGCCGATTTCGAAGTCACGCGGTTCCTGCATGGGCCGTGGCCTCATAGAATGTGTCGCACGGCAAAGAGGATCTGGCTGCTGGGATACTTGTCGCTATTGGCTCGTATTTCCTCATGCACCAAGCGCAAGTCCAGCGTCGTATACAGGCTCAGGGCGTATTGCGCACCGACGTAGAGGGTGTGGCGGTCTTCGTTCGTAAACTTCAATGCGGCATAGTGGGCCGTAAAGGTATCCACGGGAAACACTTTGCCGGGGATATTCGGTGCGGGGCCGTCGGATGGTTCGTGCACCAGCACGTCCCCGTAGCGATAGGCATAGCCGAGTTGGAAGATGTATTGGGGAGTAACCTCGACATCGATGTGCAGGCCGATCGTGTGGCCGTCCCGGTCGTAGATTTCATTCTCGCTGGCAAATCGATTGTCATATTCGTAGTAGATGGAGCTGTACAGGAAATCGCCGAGACTAAACTGGGTTTCCAAGCGGGGATTAACCTCTGCTCCGAACCGCGCGTCCTGATCATGAAATTCGTAGCGCACGCCCAGTTGAGCGATAAACAATGGCGCATTGGCACCATCGCCGAGGAACCGGCTCATGCCGACGATGGCTCCGGGGACGACATGATTCAGTTTGTGGTACTTGCCGTGGATGGCCCCGGCCAAATAGCCCTCCAAGCTGAAGACCCATTCATTTTCCAAGGGATATTGATGTTGCAGCGATAACCGCGGCTCAATCACCAAATCGCGCTTTTCACCATCGCCGTCTATGCTGCGATTAATGTTGTTGTCGAGGGTTATTTGCAGGTCGAAGACAGGATACCAGTCGCCCAGCCACAAGGGGGCTTGCGCGTGCAGGGCGGGGGCGGCCACAACGGCCAATGCCACGCTCAGCCAAAGCCCGAAACGGGCGGATCGATTTGTACGGGAGCAATTCATGATCAACGTCATCCTTTCGTCCATAGCTTCATGGTGCCACGCATCAAAGCATAAGCACTTTCAAAGTCAATCCGTTTCCGCGT
>SKLK01000114.1 GCA_007123265.1 Kiritimatiellia bacterium | reverse complement strand
TGAACGCCTATGAAGGTATTCCGATTGTCTCGCCAAGACAGTACTGGGAACTATTCAAGAGCACAGAAAGAAGATGAGCGACAAAAAGGAAGGGGGTTTACGTCGAAATATTCAACATTAGGCTTGAGTGAGGATATCAGCCCGGGATACGCAGTTCGCGGATGATTTCTTCCTCAGCCGCGAGCAGGACATTTAGCATCTCCTGCGCCTCGTGGGCCTCGCGCAGGTCCATCAGCAGATTGGTGTGATAACACATCATGCAGAGGCGGGCCAAGAGGTGCAGGTGGATGCGGTCGTCCTGAGTGCATAGCAGAAAGAATATGTCGGTCGTGCGTCCATCGGGCGAGCCAAAGGGCACGGGTTGTACGGCCCGACCTAATACGATGAACGTATCCTCGGAGAGGTAGGGCTCATGGTTTTTTGCATGCAAGAGGGCAATGCCGCCGGCCAGGGCGGTAGAGCACATTTGCTCGCGCTGTTGAATGGCGGTTAGCAGGTCATCGGGATAATTGAGCAATTCCGTTTGATCGGCCAGCTTGACCATGGCGCGGATCACCGAGGCCTTGGTCTTGGCCTTCAGTGCCGGATCGATATACGACGCCTTGACCAGTTCAGGAATAATCGCGTGTTTGGCCGAAAGATCATGCGCCTTGGCCGATGAAGTCTGGTGGTAGTCGGCCAAATCACGACCGCTAAATCCGAGGATGCGCCGGGACGCCCAGGAATCCACGTCCGCCTGGCGAAAGACGACCCGCCCGCCTTGCTGGTCAAAAGGAATTTCCTTGCGTCGGACCAATCCTTCCAAATCGCTTTTCTTGACGTGCAGGTACTCGGCTAACTCATCCAGGTTGAATACACGATAGGACATAATCCATGCACTTAAATGGGAAAATGGAGCCAGCGATCGGATTCGAACCGATGACCTGCTCATTACGAATGAGCTGCTCTACCAACTGAGCTACGCTGGCAGGCCCCAAATGTGGAGGCGAGTATAATCAGCGAGGTCATAAAGTCAAGGCGTTGCAGTCGGAACCTGATGCCTGCGGATTCCATGCGCTAACCTGTTCATGCTAAGGTAGTTTGAGCTTGAATGACAGGCTTGTCAGACAAGCCAAAAGCTCATTCACTTGCTGGGGATGTCGATCCCTTCTTTGGCAGCTTTCAGGGCGAGCGGAAGCTGCTTCTTGAATGAATTTATCCGCGGCATACGGCGAGTGTTGCGCCAGTACAGCACGTAGTATTTCGGGCTCGGTTATGACACGGCTGCGAATGTAAGGGGATAGTTGGGAGACGTGCTCATGTCGTTCCGGCCCATAGTCATAATTTCGCCTACGCGCATAGTTCGAGCCGGCCTTGGGCCCAAACGCTGCGAGATGTCGCAGCGCGTCCTGTCGGGTTGGGCGCGTCAGAACCGTCTGGATTGATGGGGGTAACTCGTTCATCGTCATGCAAGGGGGTCGAATCAACGCACGTTTGATTGCAATTTAGCTGCACCGGAATCAGGTCTTTTCCATTGACAGAAAACGGGAACCTGCTATTTTGCGACTCTTTTTGTAAGCGAACGACGAGGTAATGTAATGACAAAGCGCACCTATCAACCTTCTAAAATCAAGCGGGCCCGGAAGCATGGGTTCCGGTCGCGCATGAAGACGGCCAGTGGCCGTAAATTGCTGGCGCGGCGCCGGTTAAAAGGGCGGAAGAAGCTAACGGTAGCTGATTGAGGAGCATCATTGACGGGATCAGCCGCAGACCCGGCGCCCGGCCCTGTGGCTCTCACGCCCCCGACCGCTCCGCGTGGATCGGCCCGCTTCACCCGCCGTCATCGCCTGATACGACCTGTTGATTTCCAATCGGTTTTTGATGCGGCTCGTCCTTTAGTGGGGCGCTATATGGTACTACGCGTGCGCCCGAACGGAGGCGACGTATCGCGGCTTGGCGTCATTTCCAGCCGGAAAGTGGGCGGGGCGGTTGCGCGCAACCGGGCGCGTCGTCTGCTGCGCGAAGCGTGGCGCTTGAATCGGGGCCGCTTTTGTTGCAAGGTAGACGCGGTATTGATTGCCCGACGCCCGATCGTGGAGGCGTCAGGGCGTGAGGTGGAGCGGGAGCTGGTGGCATTGCTGGAGCGCACTCGGTTTGGGCTCGCATCAGGCGACGCAGGGCATGAAATGGATAATGATTAGCTTAATTCGGCTGTATCAGATGACCCTGTCCGGTTTGTTTGGTCCGCAATGCCGATTTTATCCGTCCTGCTCACACTACTTTATCGAGGCATTGCAAAAGCATGGGACCGTGCGTGGCACGGGTTTGGGGGTGCGCCGGATTTGTCGGTGTCATCCTTGGAACGATGGGGGATATGATCCCGTGCCGCCGGCACGAAAATGACGTGAAGGCCGTTGGGCCGGGAATAGGTGTGATACACGCATGAACAAAAAAGATGTCTTAATTATGGTCGCCTTGATGGCGCTGTTGTTCCTTTGGGGACCGATCGACCGCAATTTTATCAAGCCGGTTTTCTTTCCTGATTCGCCGGCACCCGAGACGGTTGAGGCCGATCCGCCTGCCACGCCCACGCCTGCGCCGGCTCCGTTGCCGACGGAACCGGCTGCCCCGCCCGCTTCGGTTGACGACGAAACGATTGCGCTGGCCACACCCGCGACCGATGTGACGGAAATTGCGCCCCGCGAGACCGAGCAGGATCGCGCCGAATTCGACAGGGCGGACCCGGTCATGCCGACCGTTGAAGAAGAGACCCTGTCCATCAACACAGAGTTGATGGAGGTGATCTTTTCCTCCCGCGGCGCTACGATCCGTGAAATAGTTTTCCATGACTACCCCCGATACAATGAACCGGACAGTCCGCCGGTGACGATGGATTTCGGTGCGATAACGGCCTTGGGCATCCAGTGGCTTGAGCACCCGGGGCTGGTGCAGGATTTCGAGTTGAGCCGGATTCCCGGGGAGGAAGGGGTTCGTTTTTCCCGCGCCCTGACGCCGGACATCCGCTTGGACCGTGAAATCCGGATCGTGGACGAGTACCGGTTCCACGTTCGCGATACCTTTTCCAATCAATCCAGTCAGCCCATGACCGTGGCCGCCTATACCTTGCGGACGGGGCGGATGGAGCCCGTGCCGGGGGTTTCGAGTACCTATGGCATGTTTCCGTTGGGCGTCGATACGCTGCTTCCTGACGGCGGAGTTAAGCGTTGGGGCCGGGAACTGAACAATAACTGGGCGCCTAACGCCCAAAGCGACATTTCGCGTCAGCCCTTGCGCACGGCAGTGGACTGGATTGCTGTGAAGAACAAATATTTCGTGCAAAGTCTGCGGCCCCATGTGCCCGAGACCGATAACGCCTTCGTCTATTTGGCCACCGAAGGCCCGCGCCGGGAACTGGTCGCGACGTGGGGCTCCCTCCAATATGCGCCTTTGACGCTTGCAGCGGGTCGAGCGGAAACCCGTGAAATCACCTTTTACGCCGGTCCCCAAAAAATCTCACGGCTCAAGGCGCTGGGCTATCACCAGGATCAGGTTATGGAATTGGGCTGGCGTCCCATCCGTTTTTTCGCCGGGGTGTTGATGGTGGGGCTGTCTGCGATCTACTCGGTGACCGGCAATTACGGGGTGGCCATCATGCTGTTGACCGTGATTATCCGCATCTTCTTCTGGCCCCTGACCCATAAGGGCACAGAAAGTATGCGGCGGATGCAGGAAATTGCACCGCTGATGAAGGAAATGAACGAGAAGCACAAAGACAATCCCCAGAAACGCCAGCAGGCGATGATGGAGTTGTACAAGGAGCACAAGGTCAACCCACTGGGCGGTTGCCTACCGATGCTGGTGCAAATTCCCGTCTTCATTGGCCTCTTCTATCTGCTGCGCACGGCGATTGAGTTGCGCTACGCAAGCTTCCTCTGGATCAGCGATTTGAGCGAGCCCGAAGGTATTCTTGCCGACGTGTTGCCCTTGCCGCTGAATATTCTGCCGATCTTTATGGCGGTGACCATGTATTTTCAGCAAAAGCTCACACCGATGGCGAGCACCGGTGACGAGAAGCAGGTGCAAATGCAGAAGATGATGATGCGGGTGATGCCCGTTATGATGCTGGTCCTGCTCTACAATTTTGCGGCGGGATTGGCCTTGTATTGGTCGACACAAAACGTGCTGATGATCATCCAACAGGCATTGTATCGCCGTCGCCGCGCCCGGCAGCAGGCGTTATCCGCGTAAGTGGTATCGGCCGGGCGCCACCCGTACGAAACGCGTATCGGCGTTGAGTTGCGCGAGAATTGTGCCGGGCCCCTGTCTGGAGGCGGGCGTCAGGCTCTCGTTGATGGTGCGGGTCAAATCGCGATAATGCATGGCGTCGCCGTGGCGGCGAATCTGCGCAGCCATCACATGGGGTAGACTTCGTTCGGGGCAATAGTGTCGCTGGTCTGTGGTCGTCAGGATCCGGGGATGCCGGGCCAGCAAACGCGCAAACGCGGCGCGGGTCCAGCCCGTATCGACGAGCGCGAGGTCCGCGAACAGCTTTTCATTGGCGATGGGCTCGTCCAGCGCCCGGAGCCGGGCCAGCGCCAGCGCTTCCACCGCTTCCAGCTCCGTTTTGGGCCACGTCGAGAAGGTTTGTCGATGTTCCACCCAGTGCGCGCCGGTCAAGTCGCTAAGCAACAGGCACACCGATGCGGCGTGATAGCCGCTGAGCCAGGCTTGCCCATCCAGGTCGCGCAGTTGGTCCATGTCCGCGAGTCGATCGCGGGAATCAATGAAACGGGCCACATACCGATAGAACGGCGTCAGGCAATGCAATGCCATGCGCTGGCGCAAGCGGTGGAGGGCCTGCTCCAGCACTTGCCGGGTCCGTTCCCGCGTGACCAGCGTTTCATTGCCGATCTCCTGCAACGACATGAACTTGCGTGAAAGATCATCGTCGGTCCGTAGCCATCCGTACCTTCTCAAAAGCACACGCTTTTCCGCCTTTTCAATAAACCGATCCAGCACGGCGTCCAGGGTTAAGAAATATTGTCGCCCTTGCTCAAGCTGTTCGATGAGTTGAAAAAAGTCGCGTAGATCTGCCCGGGTAACGCTGCCCAGCCCGCGGATCATCGCGTCATCATTCATTGACCGCTCAAACCACGCGCCCAGCGTCCTAATCCCAAGCCGCTCGGCGCAGTGCACAGCGCGAATCGGTAAGCCCGCTTCGTTAATCGGCCAGGCCATCCACTCGGATCGGGGTAGTATCGGGCAAATGAACATATTCAAAGCCTACCAAAGCGAAAGCGATCTTAAATCACAAATCGCCGCGTCAAAATCGATTGTAGTGCTGTTATGTTGCAGTCTGGAATCGATTTCTGCAATAGGTCAGGCAATCTTGTCCAGCAATTCGCATTATGGCCTCCCCGGCTCGCTCGGTGAGCCGAATTCCTTCCAGCGTCACGGCTCGACAGAGTCTCGCCCTCCCCAATGCATCCCAAAACACGGGAGGGCGAGCGTCCTC
>SKLK01000129.1 GCA_007123265.1 Kiritimatiellia bacterium | reverse complement strand
GGGCGATACCCTGCTCTACCGGATTCAAGTGATCGGACCGGAGACCTTTACAGGCACCGTCGCCCATGTCGCAACGGCCGGGGCCACACACAACAACACCTTTCGCGCCGAACTGGTGACCGATAACGCAGACGGACGCCTGCGGCCGGGCATGATCGCGACAGTCGACCTGCTGCGGGCCCGCCGTGAGGCAGCAATTGTCATCCCGCTGGCCGCCGTGATCCCGCGCCAAGGCGAACATTTTGTCTTTCTTCAGGATGAGCAGCGCGCGATTCGTCGACTGGTAAAAATCGATCGAATCCTTGGCACAGAGGTTGTCTTGGCGGAGGGATTGGCCGATGGCGACCGACTGATTGTGGAAGGCCATCGTGAATTGATCGACGGGGCACTGATCGAGGTGGTTGAACCCGAGACCGATACCGCGGACCCGGACAACGCAGACACGATTCCTTCAACGGCCAACGAGGGCCTGCGCACATGGTCCGACAAACGGGGATAGCGGCATGCTGATCTCCAATTATGCCATCAAGTTTCGCACGGCGGTGATGGCCCTGATCGTTGTCCTAATCATCAGTGGCACCATCAGTTATCGTGTCCTGCCGCGTGAAGGGGCGCCCGACATCACGATCCCCTTTGTCTTTGTCACGGTCATCTACGACGGCATTGCGCCGGAAGACATGGAAAAGCTGGTGACCATCCCGTTGGAACGCCAACTCATCGATGCCGACGACGTGAAGACCATTCACTCCACGACCGTCGAGGGCGTGGCCAGCATCAGCATCGAGTTCCTCTCGGGTTCCGATATCGACACAGCCCTACAGAAGGTGAAGGACAAGATCGATTTGGCCCGGCCCGATTTGCCCACGGATCTGGACGAACCGATTGTTCAGGCCTTCAACTTCAGTACCGATTTCCCCATCTTCATCTTCGCCTTGTCCGGAGGCGGACTGGATCGGTTAAAGTATCTGGCCGAGGATTTGCAGGATCAGATTGAGCTGATCAACGGGGTGCGCCAAGCGGAAATCGCCGGCACCCGCGAGCGCGAGATTCGCGTGGAACTGGACCTGCATCGACTGATTGCCTATGACATCGCCATCGACCTAATTCTGGACCGACTGGCGGCTGAAAACACGACCATCTCCGCAGGTAACCTGGAAATGGTTGGCAACCGCGTACAAGTACGTGTGCCGGGCGAGTATACCTGGCCCACGGAACTGCGGGACATCCTGCTGACCGTGCGCGACGGGAAACCGATCTTTCTGCGCGACGTCGCCGATGTCCGGGACACCTACAAGGACCTCGACTCCATTGCCCGGCTGAATGGGGAACCCACGGTTTCGATCGAAATCCGCAAACGCAACCGGGAAAACTCCGTCCGCCTGATCGAGGAGGTAAAAGCCCTGATCGACGCGTTCGAGATGCCGGCCGATATCGCCGTCACCTATGTGATGGATCAATCGGAATATGTCGACATGATGATCAGCGAACTGGAAAACAATATTGTTTCCGGCTTCATTCTGGTGATCTGCGTGATCTTTCTGTTCATGGGTTTTCGCAACAGCCTGTTTGTCGCCTTGGCGATTCCTTTATCAATGTTGATCGCGTTCACGATCATGAGCTTGCGCGGGACGACCCTGAACATGATTGTCTTGTTCAGCCTGGTCCTGGCGCTGGGCATGCTGGTCGATAACGCGATTGTGATTGTGGAGAACATTTACCGACTCCGCACCACGGGTCTGTCGCGAAAGGAAGCGGCCCGGCAGGGCGCGGGAGAGGTCGCCTGGCCGGTAATCACATCCACCGCCACCACCTGTGTGGCCTTCGCCCCGCTGCTGTTCTGGCCGGATATCATGGGCCAGTTCATGTCCTTTTTACCCATCACCCTGATCACCACCCTGGGCGCGTCCTTGTTCGTCGCGCTGGTGATCAATCCGGCGGTGTGCTCCATCTTCATCACCGTCAACCGGAAACGCCGCGATCTGGACGCATACGGCGTACCGGACAATCGCTTCGTCCGGTTTTATGAGCGGATCCTGCGCGTGGCCGTCCATCACCGGATCGCGGTTTTGATTATGGGCTTTCTGTTTCTCTTCGCCAGCTTTGAGTTCTACGCCCATTTCGGCCGGGGCGTGGAGTTGTTTCCCGATGTCGATCCCCGCAACGCGTATATTCGCGTTCAATTTCCGCAAGGCACCGCGATCGAGCGTACCGACGCCGCCATTCTCCGTATTGAAGCGTTGTTACCGGAATATGACGACATCCTCTTTTACCTCACCAATGTGGGCCGAACAGGAGACCTCCTCTCGTTCGGCGCCAATGTGACGCATACCGGCGAAATCTTTATCGAATTCAAACCGTACAACGAGCGCCGCCGCAGCTCAACCGAGGTAATCAGCGAGATTCGCTCGCGTTTACCCGTCATTCCCGGTGCCGAGATCACGATCGAGAAACAAGAGGAGGGCCCGCCCACCGGGCCGCCGGTGGCGATTGAGGTGGCCGGGGACGACTTCGACACGCTCGCCGATCTCGCAGCCCAGGTGATGCGGATGATCGAAACCGTGCCCGGCCTGGTTGACCTGCAGAGCGACTTCGAAGAAGCCTTGCCGGAACTGCAGTTCATCGTGGACCGGCAGCGGGCGGCCTTGCTGGGGCTGGACACCCGCGCGATTGGCCATTTCCTGCGGACGGCGGTCTACGGCACCGAGGCCAGCAAGTTTCGCCCGGACGAGGACGAATTCGATATCACCGTGCGACTGCCGCTTGAGCAACGGAATTCTGCTGCGCTGCTGGATCAAATTTATGTCCCCACGCCCAGCGGCATATCGGTTCCCCTCACGTCAATGGGCGACGTACGCTATGAGGGGGGACGCGGCGCCATCACCCGCAAGGATCAAAAGCGAATGATCACGATCAGCGGGAACAACCATGAGCGCGGCGTCGATGAAATCATTACCGAGGTTCAGGACCGGCTGGCCCTCCTCGACCTGCCGCGGGGGTATGCGATTACCTATGCGGGTGATACCGAGGAAATGATGCAATCAGGCCTCTTTCTGCTCCAGGCATTCCTCGTCGCGATCGGTTTGATCATGATCATCCTCGTGATCCAATTCAACTCCGTCTTCATGCCCTTGATCATCGGCGTCTCCGTGCTGCTTTCCTTGATCGGGGTCACGTGGGGTCTATTGCTGACGGGCACGCGGTTTGGCGTGATCATGACCGGAATGGGTGTGGTCAGCTTGGCCGGTATCGTCGTGAACAATTCCATTGTCCTGATGGACTGTATTCGCCAGCGCAAATTCGAGGGCCTCGACACGGCAGAGGCCGTCGTCATTGCCGGCAAGATGCGTTTGCGTCCGGTACTGCTGACGGCCATCACGACGATCCTCGGCTTGTTGCCGATGGCGATCGGCTACAGCCTCGACATTCACGAATGGCCGCCACGGATTGTCGCCGGGGCCGAATCCAGCGCCTGGTGGGCACCGATGGCCGTCGCCGTCATATTCGGTTTGGCCATGGCCACGTTTCTTACGCTGGTTCTGGTTCCGGTCATGTTCAGCCTGTTCGACAGCCTCTCGCATGCCATGCGCAAGCGTTTCGCGCCCGACGTCGATTGAACAGCGGACGCGGGGCGGGTGTTGGGTAACCAAACCAAGCCCCCCAACGGCGAATGTTGCTGCGGTCGTCCGCTCAGCCGGGACAGTTGACCTTTGCTTGGGCTCGGGGCATGATAGGCCCCTTTTGAAAACAGGGGCAATCGAATGAAGAGCGTTTGGAGCGTTATGGGGTGTTGGGTATGCTTGGTGATAGCGGGCATGGCCGATCAAACGTCGTCGTGGGGCTTGGAGCTGGAAGGCGGCGCGTTGTTCGCCACCCGCGCAGATGTACGGATTCCGGGCGATACGGGCACGCGGTTCTCCTTCCAGGATGATCTGGACGTGGACCCGGCGGCGTATGTCCGGGGCCGCGCCTACTGGCGCCCCACGCCGCGACAGACCATCCTGGCCACCGTGGTGCCGATCGATGTCACCGCTTCGGGCGAGATTGACCGCGATATCCGCTTCGCCGATACGGTGTTTCCGGCCGGCACGGCCGTGGATGCCTCCTATCGCTTCAACAATTATCGACTCACCTACCGCTATCGTTTGGTCGACTCGGGGCACTGGCAGATTGAAGCAGGAGGCACGTTGTTCGTGCGCGACGCGCGGATACGCGTCACCAGCGCGGACGCCACGGACCGCGACGACGATCTCGGCGTGGTTCCCCTGTTGCACCTACGTCTCGCGTTCCGCCCCTGCGCAGCTTGGACGCTGCTGCTGGATGGCGATGCGCTGACCGCCCCGCAGGGGCGGGCGCTGGATCTATTCGTCGGCGCGGAATACGCCTGGACGAACTGGTTGCATACCGGAGCGGGATACCGCATCCTCGACGGCGGCGCGGATAATTCATCGGTTTTCACCTTTGCCCAGTTTCAGCATGCGGCCGTAACATTGCGCGCAGCATTCTAACCCGTGTGCGCCCGCTACCGTAAACGCCCGCTGCCAACCCGTTGCCCGACACCTGCCGTCCATGATAAATTTCTTCAAGACCTACTGGAAAGATCTAACCATGCATACCCCATCCGATAACGGAACCGCGCGGAGCGAAGCCGCCTTCCAATTGCCGCTGCCGGCCCCCTTTGGCGCCCATGTTCACACAGATGGCGTCAGCTTCACCCTATTTAGCCGGCATGCGTCGCGGGTGTGGCTGATGCTGTTTGAGGAGGCGCACGCGGACCAACCCGATCGCGAAATCGAGCTGAGCCCGGACCAGCACCGGATCGGCGATATCTGGCATATTCAGGTGCCGGAAGCGCGGGCCGGCCAGTTTTATGCCTATCGGCTTGATGGGCAGTCCCCGGAACCGGTGCAATTTGCTTACCATCCAGACCAATGGGTGCTGGACCCCTATGCGCAAGCCGTGGCTGGATCGCCGCGCTGGGGCGAACCACTGGCCGATGAACCGGGCGGTTTTCCCTCGCGCGGTGCCCGCTTTCCCAAGGGGGTGATTGTGGCGGACGATTTCGACTGGCAAGGCGATACCCCGCTGGGGACGCCGATGTCCGAAACGATCGTTTACGAGGCGCATCTGCGCGGCTTCACCGCGCATCCCGGCTCGCGCGTGCGTGAACGGGGCACGTACGCCGGGTTTATGCGTAAAATCCCGTATCTGCAAAAGCTGGGCATCACCGCAGTTGAGTTCATGCCGATCCATGAATTCGATGAGATGGAATATTTCCACACCAATGACCGCCGCCAGCACCTGCGCAACTACTGGGGCTACAGCACCGTCAACTTCTTTTCCCCGCACGGGCGCTACGCGCACCACGGCGTGCAAGGCCAGCAGGTGCGGGAGTTCAAGACGCTGGTCCGGGCACTGCACCAGGCGGGCATCGAGGTGATTCTAGACGTCGTTTACAACCACACGGCCGAAGGGGGCGGGGGCGGCCCGGTCACCTCGTTCCGCGGCATCGATCCGTC
>SKLK01000140.1 GCA_007123265.1 Kiritimatiellia bacterium | reverse complement strand
CTGAAGAAGGGCGGCGTATTCATCATTCAAAGCGAGCTGGATTCGCCGCAAAAGGTTTGGGAAAGCATTCCCCAAACCAAGCAGAAATTCATTATCGATAACGACATCCGCGTATTCTATCTGGACGCCTTTAAGATCGCTCGCGAAGAGGCCTCCGACATTGAACTGCAGTTCCGCATGCAGGGCATCGCGTTTCAGGGTGCCTTTTTCGCCGCCTCCCCGGTAATGCAGTCCGCCAACCTCTCCGAGGAGAAGTTGTTCGCCGCGATTCGCTCGCAAATCGAAAAGAAATTCGGCAGCAAAGGGGCACGGGTGGTTGAAGACAACCTGCGCGTGGTACGGCGGGGCTTTGATGAATTAGTGGAGGTAAAGGATACCACCATCACGCGCGACCGGGCACAGCCGTTGAAGCAGGAATCGACCATGCCGACGATGTTGAAGCGCATTCCAGCCGGCGAGGATCCGCGCACGGACATTCATCGGTTTTGGGAACAGACCGGTTCCTTCTACCTCGGCGGACGGCCGAACGACAATCTGGCCGATCCATTCAACGCCATGTCACTGATTCCAGCAAATACCGGCGTGTTCCGGGATATGACGCAGATCCGGTTCAATCACCCGGAATGGGTGCCGGAGAATTGTACGGCCTGCAGCGATTGCTTTACCGTTTGTCCGGACAGCGCGATTCCCGGTTTGGCCTGCTCGCTGGCGGATGCGTTTAACACCACCATCCAGCGCGTGGAAAAGGCCGGTCACACCACGAAGCATTTGCGGCGTGGCGTGCGGCAGGTGGAGAAGAACATTCGCGCCGCCACGCACGGGGCCAATGGGAAAGCCGTCGATGTCGGGCCATTACTGGATCAAGCCATTACCGATACGGTCGCCGCCGCCCCGGAAGCGGAACGGGCCGAGTGGGAACAGGAATTCGGCTTGTTCCGTAAGTCGATGGGCGGTTTTAAGTTCGCCCTGACGAAGCCGTATTACAACCAGATGGAGAAAAAGACGCCGGGTACCGGCGGGTTGTTTGCCATCACGGTCAATCCCTATACCTGCAAGGGCTGCATGTTGTGCGTCGATGTGTGCGACGACGACGCGCTGCGCATCGTCACGCAGACGAAGGAAAGTGTGGACACGTTGCGCAAGGACTGGGATTTCTGGTCCGACCTACCCACGACACCGGAAGAATACATCCGCATCGACGATATCGACGAAAAGATCGGGGCGCTCGAGACCCTGTTAATGGACAAGTCGGCGTATCAATCGATGGTCTGTGGCGACGGCGCATGCACCGGCTGCGGTGAAAAATCCGTCTTGCACATCTTTACCGCCACCCTCACGACCCTGATGCAACGACGTGTAAAGAAACATGTCGGCTACATTCAGGAACTGATCGAAAAACTGGAGCATCACATCAAGTTACAATTGGCGGGGACCGTGGATTTGAGTGACGCCCCGCGCATGCAGCAGATTCTGGAAACGCATCGTTCCGGGGATCTGAATTTGTCCGCCCTGGCCGCCGAACTGGATGCGGGCAAAGCGGGACAACCGTTGGACCAAGACTGGCTGGCATGGGTGACGGGACTGCTCAAAGAGTTGAAGGCGTTGAAATGGAATTATGAAGTGGGCCACACGAATACGGGGCGGGCGCATATGGGCTTTACCAATGCCACCGGCTGTTCGTCGGTTTATGGCTCCTCCTTCCCCTACAACCCCTACCCCTTCCCTTGGACCAATCACCTGTTCCAGGATGCCCCCTCGCTGGCGATGGGGATTTTTGAGGGGCATATGGTCAAGATGGCCGATGGATTCAAGGCCATCCGGATGGCGGAAGCCGCGCTGCAAGGAGCGACGCAGCCGGAGAAGTTGGAAGAGGAACTTCGCTACTTCAATTGGGAAAAATTCACGGACGACGAGTTTGCCCTTTGTCCGCCGGTTGTCGCGGTCGGTGGCGATGGCGCCATGTACGACATCGGCTTCCAGAACCTGTCGCGGGCCTTGATGGCCGGACGTCCGATCAAGGTGTTGGTACTGGATACCCAGGTCTATTCCAATACCGGTGGTCAGGCCTGCACCTCCGGTTTCACCGGGCAGGTATCCGATATGGCACCGTATGGCAAAGCCTGGCACGGCAAAACGGAAACGCGCAAGGAAATGAGCCTGATTGGCGCCGCGCATCGAACCGCGTTCGTGTTGCAAGCGAATCTGGCGAACTACACGCACATGATCGAGGGCTTCATTGACGGACTCAACACCCGGCGCCCGGCCCTGTTCAACATCTATACGGTCTGCCAACCCGAGCATGGCGTTGGCGATGAAGCCACGTATGCCCGTAGCAAGATGGCGCTGGAATCACGGGCCTATCCCATTTTGCGGTTCGACCCGGACGCGGGGGCGACATGGGAAGAGTGTCTGGACCTGGAAGGGAATCCGGCGCTGGATGCGGATTGGCCGGTGTACTCGCTGCAGTATGTGGATGAGGAGGGTAACGAACAAAGCATGGACGTTCCCATGACCTTTGCCGACTTTGCCGTTCTGGAAGCGCGCTTCCGCAAGCACTTCCGCGTCGCGCCACAGGATACGTGGAACGACAATATGGTGCCGATCGCGGACTTCATTCAAATGGATGCAGACGAGCGCGAGGACCGGTATCCCTACGTGTGGGCGGTGAACAAAAAGAACCGGTTGATCCGGGTATTGGTCGCGGAAGAATTGGTGCGGTCCACGGAAGAGCGTCAAGGGTTCTGGCAAACCTTGAAAGCCTTGGCCGGCTTGACCGGGAAGATCGATCCCCAGGCGATTGCGGATCAGGTTCGGGCCGAAACAGCTCAAAAACTGGCCAACGGCCTGTTCGCGATGCTGAGCGGCGACGGGGGCGGGTCCGTCCTGCCCGCCGTACCGTCGGCTTCGGGCGAGTCAGGAGCGGCCGCACCGGCGGGCGCGGCGGGCTATGAACCCGCGTGGATTGATCGGAACGAATGCACCTCCTGCGATGAGTGCATTAATATCAACCCGGCGATCTTCGCGTATGACGATGAAAAGAAGGCATACATCAAGGATCCCAAGGGTGGTCCGTTCAAGGACATTGTCCGGTCGGCTGAAAAATGTACCGGCCAATGTATTCACCCGGGCACCCCGCATGATCCGAATGAAAAGGATGTCGGGAAGTGGGTGAAACGCGCGGAAAAATACCAATAACGCACGGACGATCGGATTGAAGTTGTACCACATTGAACGATGATGCTGGCAAATCTACAGATCGGCCTCTTGGGCCAAGGCAGCTTCCGGCACGGGATTCATCCCCCGGAAAACAAGCACTATACGGCGGATAAACCGATTACCCAGTTCGCGTTTCCGCCGGAGTTGGTGCTGCTCTTGTCCCAACATTTTGGCAAACCGTCCAAACCGATCGTGCACGTGGGCCAGGAGGTAGTGCGGGGTGAACCGATTGCGGAGGCGGATGGCTTTATGTCCGTTCCGCTGCACGCCCCGGCGACGGGCACGATTCGCAAGATCGATTGGGCGCCGACGCAAAAGGGCCCGCGCGTACCGGCGATCTATCTTCAGGTTGCGCCCGGCGATTCCCAGGAAATCCTGTATGGCGGGGAACGGGAGATCGATGCCTTATCGCCCAAAGAACTCATTCAGGCGATTCAAGATACCGGTTTGGTCGGACTGGGCGGCGCGGCCTTTCCGACGCACGTCAAGATGTCACCACCTGCCGAACATCAGGTGGACACGATCCTGATCAACGGCTGCGAGTGTGAACCGTACCTGACGACCGACCACCGGCTCATGCTGGAACAGCCCGAGGCGCTGATTCGGGGCACGGCGATCTTGATGCGGGCGATGGGCGCCAAGCGCGCAGTAATCGGCACGGAAGACAATAAGCAGGATGCCGCAGACCGTGTGCGGCGGCATCTGCCCAGCGATGGCTCCATCACGGTGAAAGTCGTGCCGACCAAGTATCCGCAGGGCGCTGAAAAGATGCTGGCCAAGGCTTTGGTCAACCGGGAAATCCCCTCTGGCCAATACCCCTCTTCCGTCGGACTGGGCGTATTTAATGTGGCGACAACGAATCAAATTGGGCAACTCGTGCCCATGCAGCGGGGCGTGATTGAGCGCGTCGTTACGGTAACGGGACCCGGCGTGGCCAAGCCCGGCAATTACCGTGTCGCCATCGGCACGCCGATTCGATTTATACTCAATCGCTTAGGCTATCACGGCTCGGCGCAATATTTGATCATGGGCGGCCCGATGATGGGCGACACGGTCTCCTCGTTGGATGTACCAATCACAAAGGGCTGCGGCGGCCTGTTGGTGCCGCGACCCGAAGATATTGATCGGCTGGCACCGCGCCGCACGTATCCCTGCATCAATTGCGGCAAGTGCGTGGAGGCGTGCCCGATGTTCTTGAATCCGGCGGCGCTCGGCAAACTGGCGGTGAAACGCCAGTACGAGGAGATGATGGAGTATAACTTGATGGACTGTTTCGAGTGTGGCTGCTGCAGCTATGTCTGTCCTTCGAGTATTCCACTGGTGCAACATTTTCGGGTGTCCAAGGCCATGAATCGCGAACTCAAGGCGGCTGCATCATGAGCGGCGGCTTACGTTCCATCGTGCAGTTGCACACCTCCCCGCATCTGCATCAGCCGTTGACGGTAGAAAAGATTATGCGACATGTGGTGTATGCCATGCTACCGCTCTGCGCTTGGTCCGTGTTCCAGTTTGGTCTGAGCGCCCTGGCCTTGCTGATCGTATGTACCGTGGTGTGTGTGGGAACCGAACACCTGACTTGTCACCTATCCGGCCGGCCCAGCACCATCAATGACTGGAGCGCGGTAATTACAGGGATTTTGCTGGCCCTAATTCTACCGCCGGGATTCCCCCTTTGGATGGCTGCCGTCGCGGCTGTATTTGGCATGGCGGTGGGCAAGGCCTTCTGGGGCGGCTTGGGATTCAACGTCATGAACCCGGCCCTGGTCGGCCGCGCGTTCGCCCAGGCCGCGTTTACGGCGCCGATGACCACCTGGGTACCATCGATGGCTCCGGGACGTTTCACCGAGTTCATCCCGTCGACACTTACGCCCCCCTTCCTGCAGCCCACTTCGATTACAGACTGGCTCAGTCGCGTGGCTGTGGATGGCTGGACCGGTGCCACGCCGCTCGCCTTAATGAAGACCCAACAAATTCCGACCGATATCACAGCGCTTTTGACCGGTACCATCTCCGGGTCCGCCGGGGAAACATCCGCCTTACTAATCCTGTTGGGCGGGATTTATCTGGCCGCGCGTCGGATGATGGATTGGCGTATTCCCATCGCGATTCTCGGTTCCGCGTTCATCTTGTCGGGTATCTTTTACCTCGTCGATCCGCAGCAGTATCCATCCCCCCTATTCACCCTGTTTGCCGGCGGATTGATGCTGGGCGCAGTATTCATGGCCACCGACATGGTGGGCTCACCGGAAACCGCGCGTGGCGCCTGGATATACGGCATTCTGATCGGCGTGTTGACGGTGCTGATTCGCCTGTTTGGCGG
>SKLK01000257.1 GCA_007123265.1 Kiritimatiellia bacterium | reverse complement strand
CGTCGCCAAAAGCTGTGTCGACACGGTTTGCGACATGTGCGGAAGGCGCATTGGACCTTGTCCGTATTGGAAAGCTATCGGACGCTTTGGCGCTATGTATTGTTGATTGAGTGGTTTGCGGCGCGCGACAGCACGAAGGTAGTGAGCAGGGCCCGTGAACCGGATTCGCAGCGAATCCTGTTTATTCGCTTGAGTCATTTTGGGGATCTGTTGCATCTGGTACCGCTTCTGCGTGGTGTGCGACAAGCGCACCCGCATGCTAGCTTGGGTTTGCTAGTCGGGCCTTGGGTAAAAGATATCGCGGAGCGAATTCCGTATGTGGACCATGTACATATCTATGCCCCGCATCTCTTTCATTTGAACAGGGGCAATACCAGTAAGTGCCTGTCTTGGAGAATGGAAAAACGGTTTAGACAGAAGCTTGCCAGACAGGAATACGATTTTGTGGTCGCCACACATAGTGTGGGATTAGTGGAGTTGTCGCTAATACAAGCAGCCCGAGCCTCACACTGGGTGGGGCCGGTATCGAAATATAATTTGTCAGAGCCGTTTGGCCGCCAAATTTGCGTCCCATTTGAGGCGCAACTTTATGAGGCGACCCGAATGACCCGGTTGGGGCAGTATTTAGGATGTGCCCTTGAAGATGAGCGGCTGGAATTTTGGATTACCCCGGAGGAAGAGGCCGAGGCGCATGCGTGGCGGCAACGAAGCGGCGTGGGAACCGCTGGGTATGTGATCCTTTGTCCTGCGGCGGGCTGGCCGGGTAAGCAGTGGCCGCTGGATCGGTTTGCGGCCATTGCGGATCGCTTGATCGATCAGTTTGGAGTCACCGTCTTCATCGGCGGGGCAGCCCATGAACGCGAAGCAGGCGAGCGGCTGGGACAGCACATGGCCCATGCGCCGGTCAACCTGATGGGGCAGACGTCCTGGGGCGTATTGGCCGCACTGATTCGTGATGCGCGCCTCTTTATCGGTGGGGATAGTGGGCCCATGCACTTGACACCTGTGTACAATACGCCGTGCATCGCCTTGTTTGGGCCAACAAAACCGGAGCAGTGGGCCCCGCGTGGCGCGCATGCCCGTGTGATTCGCAATGTGGCCTCGTGTCCGGATTGTTGGCCTTGGCATCCGGGCCGGGATTGTGTGCATCAGCGGGCCTGCATGCATGCGATTTCCATTGAGCAAGTATGGTCTGCCTGTAAGGAGTTAGTATGAGCATAAAGAAAAAGCTGTTTGATTATCTGGATAAACAATTTTATCCCCATATCTATTTCTTCCCCAGTCCCTTCAAGATTTATGAGTATCGCGAAATGAAGCGAGCCGCTCAGCTGGATCGTTCGCATCGGGTGCTGGATATCGGCTGTGGGCATGGCTTGCAAACAAGGCTTATGGCGACGGAAGCCGACGAGGTGGTCGGCATTGATATTGGCGAGGGGGCCATTGGCTGGGCCAAGTCGCTTCAGGCCAAGGGCCGTGATGGTTCGCGATGTCAATTTCTCCAGACCCGCATTGAGGACGCCGGATTCGCGCCGGACTCGTTTGATCGGGTGATGAGTGTGTGTGTGTTGGAGCATATCCCCGATGACGAGTCCGTGTTGAGGGAGTGTTTTCGCGTGCTGAAGCCGGGTGGGAAGTTGATCTTTTCGATCGATAGCCTGGCGACGTTAAAAGACCCGCAGATAAAGGAGACCCATCGTGAACGCTACGCGGTGTGTCAGTACTATGAGCCTGCTGCGATTCGGGAGAAGCTGGAGGCTGCGGGGTTCGGGGAGGTTTCGGTCCGGCCGTTGTTGGGTAGCGATCTGGCCCGCCGTTGGTTTGAGCAGGCCATCCAGCGGGAATTTCGTTTTCGCTATTCCGAAGCCGTGTTGCGGTATTGGCTGCTGCGTGTGGTGGAGGCATGGCGAAAGCCCGATAAAGGAATCTATCTATTGATTGCCGGGACGAAACCGGCGTAGGCCCTGACGATGTTTCGTGGAGGACCGGCTAAAGGGCGTGTTGATTAGTCTGAATCGTGAAATGAATCCGGCGTGGCGCAAGCGCCAGCCCTACAAAAGACTTCTATAACCGGGCTGTAGGGCCGTCGCTTGCGACGCGCCGCAGATAGATCAACATGCCCTTCAGGCGGCCCCGGGCATGAGTAGATTTGCTGGCACCATGCCGAGGACGACCCGATTCGAGAATATGTGATGACAAGTCCCAGATACTTTGTATTCCGGCACCTGCCTAAGTTTGATCCGCGCGCCAGCTTATTTCCCCTGGTCAAGGCGTTGGGGGGTACGGTGCTTGAGTTTGATTTCTTCTACCATGCTTTCGCCAAACGTCATTGGCGCTTGGGGCATTGGGCCCGTGAATTCGGCAATTGGTATTCATCCAGTACGTGGAATGCATTGGCTCCCTGGCGTGATGAACGACGTTTCTTACGCGCGATCGAGTCAGGACCCAGTATTGTTCACTTCCTCTGGGGCGAATTTGCCAGCCCGCGTTCGAAAGCGCCCTATGCCCGTAAGGGGGCGACGGTGGTCGGGACCTTTCATTGCTCGGCCCGACGCTTGCCGAGTGTCTTGAACGGATTCGATGCGGCTCGGCGATACGATTACATCACCTTGATGTCGGAAACGCAGCGGCCGTTCTTTGAGTCACAAGGCTTTCCGGGGGATCGAATCCAGACCATTCTGCATGGCGTCGATACGGAATTCTTCTGTCCATCGGATCACCCGCGCGAGGCGTCGGATCGGCTGCGTCTGGCGGTGGTGGGGGATACGGAGCGGGATCATGAATCGGCGGCCCGCATCTTTTCCCGCCTGCCCGCCTCGGCGTTCGAGATTCGCGTCAAGACCAAGGCGCAAAACTGGGCCCCGTACAAGGATATTTCGCACGTGGAATTGTTGCCTCGCTTAAGTGGGGAGGAACTGCGCGATTTGTATCGCTGGGCCGACCTACTGGTGCTGCCGCTGTTGGATTGCACGGCCAACAATGCGGTGTTGGAGTCGATGGCCTGTGGAACGCCGGTGATGGTGAATGACGTGGGTGGCGTGCCCGAATACGTCGATCGATCGGCGAATATCGTCGTCGCGGGCGTTGATGTTGATGAATGGGTTGATCAGCTAGTGGCTCTGCATCGCGAGCGGGCGTCCTTGCAGCCGCGACATGCGGCGGTGCGACGCTGGGTAGAGCAATTTCATTGGCCCACAATTGCCAGTGCCTATCGCACCCTTTATGCGCAGATTGCGCCTTCCGCATGAGCCCCGTGGTGGTCCGGCCCGGTGGGGGATATGAGTCGTTTACTTCGTAAATGGGTGGCCTTTTGGGCCGCGCGCGGACAGGCCATGCGGTCGCTGGGGTTGCGTCGCGGTTGGTGGACACGCCGCTGCATCGATCTCTTGATCTGGCCCGCCGATTTGCTCACAGTGATTGATAGTTATCGTTCGGTATTCGGTCGATTCCCCCGCTTGATTCGTCCCCGCACCTATACCGAACTGATTCAGCGTCACAAGTTGTTGGTCCGCAAGCGTCGCTACACCACGTATGCGGACAAATTGGCGGTAAGGGATTTTATCGCCGACCGCATTGGCCCGGAGGTGTTGAATCCGGTCTTGTGGCAGGGCACAACCTTGCGTACGTGTGATCCGGCGATGTTGCCCGAACGGTTCGTGATCAAGACAAATCATGCCTGTCATACGAATCTCATTGTTCCCGATGCCTCCCGGTTTGACTGGGACGTTGCTTGCGCGCAAGTAGAGCGGTGGTTGCAATGGGATTACTCGCGTCAGTGGGGGGAGTGGGAATATCGCTGGATTCGGCCCCGGGTTTTCATTGAATCCTTCTTGGCGGATGCGGAGGGGCGGGTGCCGGTCGATTACAAATTCTTTTGCGCGTGGGGAAAAGTACAGGTGATCGAAGTGGATATGGATCGCTTCGGGACACACACGCGGTTGATGTTGGATCGGGATTTTCAACCGTACGATTTTGCGTGGCGGGTGCCCCGGTATCAAGGGCCGGTAACGAAACCCGCGGCCTTTGAACAGATGCTGGAGATGGCCGAGTGCGTGGCGGAAGGCGAACCGCTTTTGCGGGTGGATTTCTATGACCTGCCACAACCGCTATTTAGTGAGATTACCCTGCATCCGACGGCGGGGTTGGGCAAATTTGATCCGCCGGAGTGGGATCGGCGCATGGGCGAATGGTTCAGGGGGCGGAAACGACGATGAGCATTGCATCACATCACGACCCGTCGCCGGCGGTATCGGTGATTATCGGGACCTATAATTGCGCACCGTTCTTGCCGGGTCTCTGGGCCTGTTTGGCGGCGCAGACGTGGCGTGATTTTGAGGTGGTTGTGGTTGATGACGCCTCAGACGATGGCGAGACATTGGCCGAATTGGAGCGGTTTGGCGATCAGATCCGGTTGATCCGTCGAAAGACGAACTCGCGCACCTGTGAACTGCCGCGGTATCAGGGGGTGGAAGCGGCGCGCGCGCCGTTGTGCGCTTTTCTAGACGCTGACGACCGCTGGGATCCCGACTTTCTCCGCCGTTGCGTCGCCCACATGCAGGCCCATCCGGAGGCCGCATTGGTGCATACGTACGTGCGTGTGATTGATGGCGAGGACCGGGTGCAGCGTATTCGTCACGAAGGCGTCATGCCTGCGGGTGATGAATGGGCGCGCGCCTTGCTGGAGCACTGCTACGTCACCATCAGCGCCTGCGTGGTGCGTCGCACCATTTGGTTGGACGCTATGCCGGCCGACGCGATCACCGATTTTGGCATGGACCAGGATTTCTTTTTGCGCATCGCCAGACAGCATCCGCTGGATTTTATCCCTGAGGTACTGGCGTCCTATCGTCGTTCCGAGGCCAGTGTAAGCGTGAAGAAATGGCGGCGCGCGCCGCGGAATGTAAACACATTGGAGCGGATCTACCGGCAAGGACTTTGGCGGGGCCTGGTTGCGCGGATGGAAATGCGCAGGATACTAGCTGATGCCTATCTCGAGAACGCCCAGCATTGGCGCCATGCCGGCTATCCGAATCGGGCTCTATACTTTGCACGGAGGGGGCTATGGTATCGCCCCTTTGGGGGGGCGTTCTATTTGGAAGGGATGAAAGCTTTAGGGAAAATGCTGAAATGCTGAAATGCTGAAATGGATGATCGAGTATTCGTTCGTCGTGCTTCGTTCTTCGTTCCCGGCCACCGACGACAGACGACAGACGACAGACGACGGACGACAGACGAAGAATCCTATCCGTGGTAAAAACCTTCTGAAGATAGCCACAATAATCACAAGAGGCACAAAAAAATGCCAGCCTGCCAAGCCACTGTTTTTTGTGAATTCTGTGCCTCATGTGGCCAACTGACGACAGACGAATGACGAATGACGAAGCACGACTTCTTGACATCCGCCACCTCCGCCGTATTGTGATAATATAAATATCACAAGGATGCGTATGCAGGCGATAACAATTCGAGATTTGCGGTATGATTTTGCCAAAGTCGAGGCGTGGTTGGCAGACGGCGAGAAAATTGAAGTGACCAAGCATGGT
>SKLK01000198.1 GCA_007123265.1 Kiritimatiellia bacterium | reverse complement strand
TCGCCGGAACAGCACAGGGTCCGCTTCGAGGTTCAGTGGCCGGTATGGATTGATCCGGCCTTGCGCCAGGAAGTGCAGGCCCAAAAGACCGCCGCAGTCAACGCGCCGGATCACGAGGAGCCGGACGAATGAAAAAGATGTTACATGGCTTGATGATGCTCGGCTTCGGGGCGGCTGTTTTTGCCGGGGCTGCGAACGTCCCCATGGAGGAGCAGACCACTGAACGCTTGCGCGATCCGTTCTGGCCTGTAGGGTATATTCCTGTGGCCGATCGCAGCCCGGACGAAGAACAGGAAGAGACGATAGACGATCGCGAGACCACGTGGCCTGCCCTCCCCGTGCGCGGCAGTTCACGGGCTGCGGATCGAACCTACCGCGCCTTGGTAGAAGGCGTGGGCATTGTTGAGGAAGGCGATATCGTCTCGCTTCCTCATCAGGGACTGTGGTTTCATTGGCGCATCGGCCGGATCGACTCACAACGGTTGCGGTTTACGCGCCTAGGGATTACATCTGAACAATATCCCAGCGAGGCTTGGTTCAGGGCCCGTCAGCGGGATGCAGATCAAAACGAGAGTAGAACACCATGAACAGATTAGCGATCCTCCGACACGCCATGTGCCGCCTTCCCACCCTGCTGGCGTTGTTGCTTTGCGCTTCCATGACCAGCGTCCCCCAGGCGACAGCCAACGACACCGGTGACGCGTTCGTCGACTTCTCCGTGGGCGAAGTCGAGGGCGAAGTCGAACTACGCACCGATGTCGTCAACGGTGTCGAGCGCATTACCCTCACGCTGGATGACGTGTCGCTGGAGGATACCGTCCGGATGTTCGCGCAAACCACGGGTGCAAATATCATCGCCACATCGGCCATCCTCGACCGCAAACGGGTAACCGTGAACTTGACCGATGTGGACTGGCGCCCCGCGTTGCGCTCGATCCTCGAGATTCACAAGCTGGCGCTGGTTGAACGGACCCCCGGCTCGGGGATTTACAGCATCCGCGAACAGGTCCCCGACGCCCCCCCGCCGACCTTGGTGCAAACCTTCTTTCTCGATTATACCACCACCAGCGAGGTACGCGACGCCATCACGGGCATGTTGGATCCGGGCGCCACCATGACCTTGTTCCCCTCCCGCAACGCGTTGGTCGTCCGCTCCAGCGAATCGAATTTGGGCGAGGTCGGCGCATTGATCAATGAGCTTGATCTGCCGGGACGCCAGGTCCTGATCGAGACCCGGATTCTGGAGTTGACCGATGACGCCCGCAAGGCGGTTGGGATTGATTGGAGCGTACTGGAGGGGTACCGGGTTGGCCTGACCGACATGTCGCGGATATTTGAAAATCGACAGCAGCGGGTCATTACCCAGCGGGATCGCGGGCTCGACTACGACCTGCAAGGCACCTTTGGCCAGCAACTTGAGTTTTATGATGAAGATGGCCAAGCCATCCCCGGCGTAATTATCGACTATGATTCATGGTCCGCGTTTCCAGATGTGGACGGTGCCTTTGATTCACGCCGCTGGGAAGGAACCCCCTGGACCACCAGTGACCGCGCCCGCGGCCGCGGCATGGCGGATCAGCAGCAACGGGAGCGTCAGGCGATCCGCGATTACACGGATATCTCCACGGCCATTCTTTCGCCAGCCGATTTTTCGCTCATCTTAAGTGCCCTGCAACGGACCGACGGGGTCAGCATCGTATCCAATCCGAAGATGATTGTGAGCAGCGGCGCGACCAATGCATTTTTCAGCGTGGGCGAGCGGGAACCGATTATTGAGACCACCATCGAGCGCGGCACCCAGGAAAGCCCCGGCGACCGCGAAACTGCGCGGTTGGCGACACAAATCAACACGGAATTCATCCGGCAAGGTTACCTTGAAACGGGCATCGACTTACGCGTGGTGGCAACAGTAAAGACCGATGATTTTATTGAGGCTGACATTCGCCCATCTTTACGTCGCACTATTGGCAGCAAGACCGTCGCGAACAACTCATGGCCGATCATTTCGGTCAAAGAAATCGACACCACCTTTACCTTGCGGAGTGGTCAAACCGTAGCCATCGGCGGACTGACCGGACTGGAAGAGGGGAAACGGACGGTGGCGGTGCCGATTCTCAGCAGTATTCCGATTCTGGGCCGTCTCTTCCGGCACGAACAAGACATCCAGAATCAGACGGAAACCATCATCTTTGTCACGTTGTCGGTCGCCGATCCCGGCACCTTGGCGAATGATGCCGGCATTCCCATCGATTCGCGACTGGTCCATACCCGCATGCTACGCGAAGAAACGCAACGGGAACAATTTCGTCAACAGCTAATCGCGGAGCGGACACGTGAGGAGACGGAAACGATTATAGTCCCTGAAGAAGGTATGGACGGCAGGGAACCCGAGATCGTCGAGCCATCGGAGGCGGATGATGCCGACAACAGCAACACCAACCACTCGAGTCCGATGTCGATTCGCTTGCGTGAGCCGATGCCGATTCCGCCGCCGACCGAGGCGACGCCGCGAGGCGACGCGCCCCGGAATCCGCGCGACGGGTCACAGCCGGTACCGCGCTCCTGATAAACCCGGGGAAGCGGACCGGTGTCAATTAATGCCGCCACCCCCGCCGCTACCGGAATCGCCTCCCTCTTCCAGACTGCTGGTTGAGCCCTGCCACCATGCGCTTACCACTACGTCTGCGCTGGCATCCTGATCGCCGCCACCGCTGCCATCGCCGACGGAGTTGTAGCTGTACACGCCGGCCGCGCCATTGAAGCGGATATCGCCGCCCGAGAGGATGAGCCCGTCCACGATCACCTGGGCCGCGCCATTCGCCGTGATGTTTCCGGTCACATACAACATGCCATTCACATCACGCGTCCCGGCGCCACGAAAGATCACGTTCCCTTCAATGATATAGATGCCATCGAACGCATAATTTTGTTGGAAGACCTGATTGCCCTGAATGCGGGTAATCGGAATGCCGCCGGCCTCGGCTTGGTCCAAGAATGCCTGAAATTCAGGGTCCGATAATTGAGGAAACGGGATGTTCACCCAATCCGCGCGGTGCGCCAGCGGGATGGTCTCGCTGTTCTGGGCTGAGATCATACCGTTGACATCATTGTAGTTACCATTCAGCGTCCAAAAGCCATTCGCATGCGCGTCTCCGAGAATTTCCGGCGATCCATTGAACCGCAGATCGCCGTCCGAAAAAATCGCATAACCCAGCGCGTGGCGCCAGGTTACCTGGTCGCGATTAGCATCGCGCACATTGACCCCGACCACATTGGTCGCCGACTGATAGCTGCCGATGGAAATGATGCGGGTCCGACCATCCGCATGGGTTTCCAGAATGATATCATAGCGTCCGCCGCCAAAGGATCTGGAGGGAAAGAAGATGGGATAGTGTCGTAGGCCGTAATGCTGTTTTAGTCGGCTTAGCGCCTGATTGGCCCCTGCCTCCGCAATGGCCTGGGCATGCATGGCATCGGTGAGACGCCGGACCTGATGTGCTGTTGATGCGGCGTAGAGATAGAAGCTCCCCGCCACCAGTGAAGTGACCAAAACCACCAACATAACCGTCACCAAAGCAGAGCCTTGCTGATTCGTTGAATGCGTATGAACGATTGATTGTGACGTTGTTTTCATGGCTCACCTCGTATTGCGTGGGACGATCTCTGTGTATGTTGAACCTTCCACCCGGCGGGGCTGTCCGAGCCCCAAACGCACATCCTTATACACCGTCACATCCACGGTAATCCCCTGAACCAGCGGGGCCCCATTTAGAAGCACCTCGTAAATGCCGTGGTTCGGGGCCTTTGAAATGATTCCGGCCAAATCGACAAACCGGCGTTCGCCGACCCAGCTTAACGTGAAGTCGCGCAATTCCGGGCTACGGGTTTGCTGACTACTCAACACACCCGGCGTCAGGGTGGCCTGTACCTGCGCGTACCGCCCCGCGATCGAGGGCGCCAACCCCGACACGGCAACGGGAATGTCCTCCCAGTCATCGGCATCCGAAAGATCCGGCTCGTGGCCGGCTCGAATCCGCAAGTGCACGGCAGGTAGAGACTCCCACGTGTCGTTTTCGAGGGGCGGAACAACCGTCGTCCATTTCAACTGCTCATACACCGGCCCGTCCTGGGTCGTATCAATGATCGGCGAAACATACACGCCATCCGCCGCGTGTCCGGAGTACACGCTATGCAAGGAATAGACCGACGCAAATTCCGACCACACCGCCGAGCTATCGGCAGGTCGCGCATAGGTGGACGTCACCTGACTCTCTTGCGCATCCCATCGCCGCACGATAGCTGCATCCGTTCCCGCGAGGGTGTAGCCTACGATATAGCTGTTGGTCATTTGCATCACAAACGGAACGGGATCCGAGGTGATCCGTTCGGTGAACGTCGCCGTGTTTTGGCCATCTTCAAAGCGGATGGGTGTTTGGTGGACGGGATCAAGCTCACCGGTCCAAGGGGCAATAAAGGCGTCCCGGACTTCTGCGCTTGCTCCTTCGGCCACCTGAAAAGTCGCCCAGATATTCGTGCCATCGTGATTAATCCAGCCCCCGTCCTCCTCCTCGCTAAGATTATCCCCCCGCAAGAAAACGCGAAATGCCGTATTCGTCGGCAACTGGACCAAGGTTCCGGACGAATCGTCCAAGGTCTGTTCGGCCGCCCGCCAAATCGGGCCGTCGCCCTCCAAACGCAATGCAAACGTCTGTGGTTGTCCAGGCTCGGCCACCAGCACCCGTTCCAGTTGGTGTTTCACCATGCCCGTCGGCGCAAAGTTACGTTCCTCCCATCGGTCGTTGTGAATCTGCAGCGTGAAGGATGCGCCATCATGATTCGCATCGAAATAGCGGCGGGCGTTTCCGCTCCACTGCTCCTCCGTGCCGATGTTCTGAACAGCGGGCGTGGCGCCGGCATGCGCCACGACATTCATCCACTCCGCCTCCACAGGCAATCCGCTTGGGGACACATACAACACGTCCACGCCCAAGTGCCGCGGTGCCCCGCCGTGCGCGGCATTCTTTCCGACCACGCGGAAGGTCAACTCCTGCGGACCGGGATCAATCACCGCCGAGCCAAACCCAATCAGTTTACGTTCGGCATCGGGGGCATAGGCATCAAAGCGCGCCCCGCGAATGTTCAATTCCCAATCCACCAGATTATTGATCAAGGCCCGGGTGCGGGCATTGGCGCTGTTATAGGTGTTCTCCCCGTGTCCATCGCGAACCACTTCAGCCATTTGCTCCAGCCGCTGCGAGGTGGTCAAATTGCCGCGCGGCTCGAAAACCGTGCGTCGCACCTGATTGGGTTCGCCTTCCCAGCGATGGTAGATAACCGTGGATTCCCAGATGATTTGCTGTGCACCATCCAATTGCGGGTTACCGGAACGAATCACCGGAAAACCAATCGCCTCATAGGGGCCATCCCCCGGTGGGTAAAGCAGAATTTCCGCACGGGATGTCAGCCACAAATCCTGGCGCAAACGTTCCACCAACATCCGGGCATCCATTTCCAACTCGGTACGTGTGGAAATCAAACGGTCATTACGCAAAG
>SKLK01000146.1 GCA_007123265.1 Kiritimatiellia bacterium | reverse complement strand
TGTCGGTCGGCGGCAACAATAACGACCCGACCTCTTTATGGCTACGCAGAGATCCCGGTCATTCGTGGCGGATCCGCAACGAAGGTGGCAATTTGAGTTTTGTTGGAGGAGCGAACAACCCTTCCGCTGAGCGCCTGAATATTAACACCTCAGGAGATATAAGTGTTGGCGGAACCACCGTGATTAATTCCAGCGGCAATATTGCTCATCATGCTCGCATCCCCAACCTACCCGCCTCAAAGATTACTTCGGGTACGTTGCCGGTCTCTCGTGGTGGAACCGGCAGATCATCTTTCAGCAATGAGCGAATCCTGTTTGGAAATGGAACCGGAGGAATAGATACACACAGTCGGCTGAGTTATAACGTCAGCGCTAATCAGTTGCGTTTGAATGGAATCATGCGCGCTGAGGGCTATAACACCCGTGCCGGTACCGGTGGCAGCTATGGTGGGAGCTCTTTCAATATTTGGTGGACCGGTTCGCAAGGTGTCCTATACATGGATGCTCATAATGTTGGCGCTATCCAGGGAACGTCGGATCGGCGCTTGAAATCCAATATTTCACCACTGGCGACATCGGGTGTGGAGCAAGTAATGGCGCTGCGACCGGTTTCGTTTCAGTACGCGGACGTGCCGGGAACCGTATTCACAGGGGCGGATCGAATTTTGAAGGGGTTCATTGCCGACGAAGTTCAAGCAGTTATTCCTAGTGCAGTGACCGGCGAACCGGATGGATTAACCGAGGACGGTGAAATCCAACCCCAACTGCTGGAAGCGATGCCCCTGATTGCCGTTCTCACGCAAGCCATGCAGGAACAGCAGGCGATAATCGAAGCTCAGCAGGCCCAGATCGATGCCCAACAAGCACAACTGGAAGACTTGCTCAAACGAATGACGGAGCTTGAAGAGCGGTAGACGCATTCTTTGCACCACATTACCCCATCGGTATTCAGTACGCCGAAGGTTTAATCAACAGGAGGAAAGTCGGATGAAATACACGAAAATTGTCTGTCTGCTCAGTGCCATGTTTGGATATGCCGCCACCGGTTGGGCGCAACCCAGCCTACTCAATCATCAAGGCCGCTTGGTGGATGCCAGCGGTGATCCTATCAGCGGTCTGCTGAGCATTGAGGTGCGCTTATTCGATACGGAATCAGACGATGTGGCGCTTTGGCAGCAAACGATTAATAATGTGGAGGCGATCAACGGTCTCTATCATTTCCAATTTGGCGATGCGCAAATCGCGGGGGTGCTTGAAGAGGAGCAGCTTTGGCTTGAATTAGTCATTGATAGCGAATTGTTGAGTCCACGCCAACAACTCGTTTCTGTTCCATATGCTTTGCGGGCCAAGCAGCTTGTTGATGCGGGGAACATTGACGGGGGGACGCTGGTCGTGGACCGTGTTCCCGACTTGCCGGCCTCGAAGATCACTTCGGGCACCTTCGATATCGGACTCATCCCCGACATCCCGGCAGAGAAGATTGTCTCCGGCACTCTTTCAATGGACCGGCTCCCGTCAGACCCCACCTTTGCCGGAACAGTCTCAGCTACAAGTGCTTATAGGGTGAATGCGGCCGGGCGATCTACGTTTATCACCGGGGATTCCAGCCCTCACATCTATTCTTCCTCGGATACGTTTGAAGGGGCCAGCGGCAACCATGGTGCCTTAATTTTGCAGTCCCGCTCGACTGCAGAGCGCCCCATTCGATTCGTCACCGGCAGTACCCCCACGGAGCGAATGCGCGTGGGAAGCGGAGGAGTTAACGTGGGTGGCAATGTGGTCATCAATTCCAGCGGCAATATCGCCAGCGCGGATCGTATCCCCAACCTGCCGGCGTCAAAAACGACTTCTGGAAGTTTTCATGTCGATCGTATCCCGAATCTGCCGGCCTCCAAGATTACATCAGGAACGCTGCCGGTTAGTCGCGGGGGTACGGGCCGGTCTTCGTTCAATGCCGGACGCGTGTTGGTGGGCAATGGCGGCAGTGCGCTAAATTCGCGAGTGGATCTGAAAATCAATAGCGGCGCGGGTTTTTGGGGGGACTCATTGCGCACACCGGTACTCCGGGCCGGTGGCGTGCAAGGGAAACGCGGCGTAAACAGTACGAGCTGGGGGCAGCCCTTCAATTTCTGGTGGGACGGTAGCGGCGCAGAATTGTGGGTGGATAATGTGAATCTGGGCTATTTCCTGTCCGACCGCCGACTGAAAACAGATTTGGCGCCGCCTCCCGCCAACGCCATCGAACGCGTGTTGGCGCTGGCGCCCACCCAGTATCGATACAAGCACATCGAGGGCAGCATTTTCTCGGGGTCCGACGAGGTACTGGAAGGATTTATAGCCGATGAAGTGCAAGCGGTGATTCCCAGCGCAGTCAAAGGGAAAGTGGATGAATTAACCGCAGACGGCCAAATTCAGCCGCAGCAACTGAAAGCCATTCCCCTGATTGCGCTTCTGACCCAGGCGATTCAGGAGCAACAGGCGACGATTGAAAAGTTAGAGGCCCGCTTGGCGGTTCTTGAATCTCAGTAACCCGGTCTTGTGGCCGAAGGCGCTGTCCGATGTGCAGATCCAATAGATTCAGGAAGTCCTTAACGATGGACCTTCCGCAGGCCTTTCGCGCAGGCTGCATAAGCTTAGGGCTGCTATTCTCAGCCGCATATGCCAACGCCTCCAACGTCGCATCATCGATCAATGCCGGCGGTGGCACGGTGGCCGGTGCCACGATGGAATCGGTCGGCGCAATCGGCCAAGGGCAGGGGGTGGGGTTTCAGTTCGCGCCCGCATTCTGTCATCATGCCGGATTCATTCAGGCGGACGGGCCCGCAGCGCCAACCGGGCTTCACGCCAGCATCACGAACTTCTTCGATTTCACGGCCTCGTGGAACAGTGTAAGCTGGGTGGACCAGTATTACTTGGATGTCAGCCTCCAAGAGCTGTTTGGTGTGTTGGGCGATGAAACGACGGTTGTGGGCTGGAACTTCAATGGTGATACCCCCGTAGCGACATCCGGTTTGGCGGTGAACGCCGCCGAGGCGATCACCTCGACCGCATCCGGTTCGCTGGGCTATATCAACAGCACCTCGGGGAACCGGGCAATATCGCTGAATGGCTGGGATGCTGGGGCCGGGAGCAAGTACTGGCAGGTATCATTCAATGCGTCGGGTATGGCCAATATGCGGGTAAGCTCGGTACAGCGTTCATCCAACACCGGTCCCAAAGACTTCAAATTGCAGTACCGAATCGGCGCTGCCGGTGCGTGGACCGATGTTCCGGGGGGTGACGTAACGGTGGCCAACAATTATTCGACCGGTGTGTTGCAGGAGATTCCATTGCCTGCTGCGTGCAATGATCAAGCAGAGGTTTCACTGCGCTGGATCATGACAAGTAATGTCGCCGTAAACGAGTCGCCGGTAGCTGGGGGCGGCACCAGCGCGATGGATTCGATCCTTGTGTTTGGCGATGAATTCACCCCCTCGTATGTGCCCGGGTATGAAGATTTGTTGGTTGCGGGGACCAGTCAATTGGTGGACGGATTGGACCAGAATACGACCTACTTCTTTCGGGTTCGCGCGGACAGCGCGTGCATGAGCGGCTATTCTGCTGTGCGTTCGGTAACGACGCGGGAGCGTCCCATCCCGCGCATTTCTATCGACTCATTGGTCCATGATGAGACCCCGTACTTGGTCTTCGGACAGGTCGTCACCAATTATATGTTTGTTTACGCAAACATGGAGACGCTGTTCGCCTTTGACGGCTCGGAAGAATTGGACCGAGTGTTTGAAGTAACGGATGCGTGGTTGGCAAACCTCAGCAATGCCAATGATTTGCAGATTCATTTTGGCTCGTGGGATCCGGACTTTGGCCTGAGCCGGAGCGCAAGTCCACCTGCCGGACAGGAACATCTCTTTACGCGGATGACGGTTGAGAATTGGTTTGCCGATAATCATTCCAACTTTGATCTCTCTCGCAGTAGTCCTGATCCGGTTATATCTATGGATCAAGCTACCAATGTATGGCGATTCACTTCCCCAGTGGATGGCGCGACAATCAATGCGATGATGGTAGATAGCAACCGGATCTCCGCGACGATTGTAAACACGGTCGGAGGGACTCGCGAGGATCAGCAGTTCGGTTGGTTACGGGTCATCGACGACGATCCGTTCCCTCCGCGCGTTGGCAATGACCGTCTCACGGTTATGCTGGGCGAGACGGCGCTGCCGGTCGTTGAGCTCGATACCCTGGTGGCAGGTTGGAACTTCAATGATGATATGGATCGAGAAGGTGTGAGTCATGGCGAAGGCACTTTGATCATGAGTTTGCCTGGTACAGTGAATTACACGGCGGGCAACTCACTGAATGCTGTTGGTGATGATGTTGCGGGAAGTGCATTCACGCCTGTGGGAACCGATAATAACGGCGAATCTTTCGAATTCGAGCTCGATATTGTCGGCATGCGTGATTTGGTGATGACATATGCAACGCGTGGAACAGAAACAGGCTACACAAACCATGAGTGGTCTTGGAGTACTGACGGAGTCAATTACACTTTACTTGAAAATGTGCCTGCAAATACGACAGCTACTTGGTCGCTGGAAACTGTTGATTTTTCCGATGTCACTGAGCTCGAAGGGGCAACGACTGTGTATATCCGCAATACGTTGTCTGGAGCAACAGGTGGCCAAGGGAACAACCGCTTTGACAACTTCCGATTCAATGCGACGCGGGTCGTGTATCAAATCACGGATGCGCAATTGCGCACGGTTGACGCCTCCAATCCGCTCGACTTCAGCCTAAATGTGTATGACCCGATCAGCGGCATACATCGTGGTTCAGCCGTGGATGGTAGGAATATGCACATAGCGATCACGGGCATCACGACCAACAACTACGACTTCGTGCCGAGCCTGAGTTCCGCTGTCACAAAGGATCCGGGGTCAACCAGTGTCTGGCGATTTGTGAATGGATTTACAGCCGAGGAGGTCGGCGATTTATACGATGAGGGATTCTTGTTTGTGTCGGTTACTGTTTCGGATCGAGATCATGACCGGCCGAACGATAATATGTGGCTTAACGATCGAATTGTTGGGTTTCTGCAGGTGATCGACGATGACACGGATCCGCCTGAAATTGCCAATGTGAACTTCCCCGGAGCAGCAGCGCGCCCATTCATGATTCTCACTAATGGCGTGGCTTCGCCTTCAGATGAAGCCATTCGCGGCGGTCAATTGCGCCGTGAGGGCTCAGGCACGAATACGATCTTCAAAGTGTCCGATTTCGATTTAGTCAATTCTGGCACGATCGGACTACAGTTCGTGTTTGGCGCGGTTGATGCCGACAGCGGTGTGGCGCGTGGCAATATAGGTACCACCAACACGGTCATGTCCTTTAGTATTGGTGATCTGTATGATGGCGATGTCTTTCTTGGCCAGTACGACAGTGGTCTTTCTTCGCCAGCGGCAGGCCCTGGCGAGGTGGCCACCAATGTCTGGACCTTCCCGAATGGCTTCTTCACCTTTGAGATGATCGATGCCTTGATTGAGGCGGGGCGGCAACCCATCTATGTGACGATCCCGGATACGGATAATGACCGCCCGAATGATCAAGAAGTGCTGCACAGTAAGAAAGTTGGCTATCTGCAGGTAATTGATGACGATATCCGAGGACCGATCATTGCTTCTGCCGGTATTCGTGGTGCGATTGACGAAGAGGGCATCCTGTTTTCTGCCTTCGAGGCCTCAGAAGGCTGGCCGCCGCCGTTCGAGCCCACCGCCGGGTCTCACGATTGGACAAATACAGTGTCGGGGCGGACATGGATCGGACGCGGAGCATTCCGGACGACGTTTCCACCCATCCTTAGTGGTGTGCAGCGATTCGGTCTATTGACTACGACCTACTCGGATCCATGGCTGCAATTGCCGCCGGTCAATAATCCGGGGGTGCTATCCCTGTATGCGGGACGGTTTGGCACGGAAGCTCAGGATATTACCATTCGTGTGGAGCGATTTAATGGAAGCACTTGGGTTGGCATGGGCGATCGCGTCGTTACCAATCGTAACCCGACCTATGAGCTGTATACGTGGGATCTGAATGTTGTTGGGGAGGATGTGCTGTTGCGGATTGCCCGCGACGTGGGCAGTGGAAATCAGGTTTATCTCGAAGATGTTTCTGTGGTTCCCTTGTCGCCGTGGATCAGTACCAATGAGCTCGATATCTTTTGGACGGAAGCCGTTGATGATTTCAATGATGTGGACGAATACCGCCTGGTCACGCCAGGATTTGGCACGACAGTGCCGACAGCCAAGACGGATGGTGATTCGGTAGCGGCCACCGTGACGAACTTCCTCGTTGATATTACAGGGCAACAAGGTGAGTTGACCGGTTATCTCTTTGCCATCGATGATGACGATGATCGGCCTGGCGATCGAGCCATGGGTAATGTAATCAGCCTCGTGGCTCGAGTTGATACCAATCCGCCACTGCCGATCGCGACATGGGATGTGGCAGAGGACCAGAACATTGACGACACCTCCGAGGTGCGGCTGAGTTGGACTCCGCCTGGCTCCAGCGAGGAAGAAGGGGCCGGCTGGCGCCAATCGGATCAAGAACCGCTTTCCCCGTGGCATACCTACCGTATTTACTATACCGATGAGGTGCGCGCGCCGCATTTGAACGATCCATTCATTGACCGAGAACTGGTTCCCGCATTGGGCGCGTATGACACGGACACCGTGGTGCTATCAAATTTCTTGTTCGGATCTGAATACCGCTTTTCGATCGCGGGCCTGGACGATGCCGGAAATATCGGTGAATTATCCGTGCCGATTACCAATACGTTTGCGCGATTTGCCATCACACAAGGCGTAGCTGTGGCGAGCTTTGAGTCACGGTTCTTTTGGACGGCATCGGAGGGGCGGGAATACGATTTGATCCATGCAGATGCGTATGAATACAGCGACCAGATAAATGGTTATTGGGAACTGGTGGGGCGTGGACCGACGAACACAATGGCGGACTCGGTACTGCTGAATGGGGCGGAGATGCGCTTCTACCGGGCTGCGCCACGCGAAAGATGGGCCAATGGCGAGACGCGTGTGGCCAGTCTGGAAGTATACGTGGCCAAGCCGATCCGGTTGCGGCGAGGTCAAAATTGGCTCGGCTTCCCCGGTGTGCCCGACACGGTTACTGTGGCGCGGGTATTTGGCACCGGAGATCAGAACAACCTGCCACGTGCGAATCAAGCCATTAATGCCACGCGCATCAATTGGTATGAGCGGGGTGGGGGACAGGTCGTTACCCAGCAGGTATATATGGCGGACAACGGTAATTGGTATTTCTCTGTACCAGATATAACCAACAAAGCGAATGATGTGATCGTGCCCTTGGAGCAAGGCGTGGTGATCACAATTCCAGCCAGTGCCAACAAGGGTGTCTATACGAACCTCTTTGTCGGGCAGGTGCCGACGGAGCCGCAAGAGCAGGAAATTGTGCCGAATAATGCGTTCAATCTTGTGAGTTTCCGGTTGCCGCGGCATAAGCATCCGAGCCAAATGAATCTGTTGGCGTCCGGCTTCAAGACCGGCAGTATTGCCGGCCCGACGTGGCACCAGACAGTCGAGGAGGAGGAGTTGGGCAACTATATGTGGGCGTTGGATCGGGTGGGCCAACAAATTTCGCGGTTTATGTACTATAACCACGCCGTGGGTTGGGGGGTGACTCCAGGCTGGTACTATACCGACGGACCCAACTGGTACGGCAGCCCTATTCCCGCATCGGCGCGACCGTTTGGCCCCGATGACGGAATTGTGATTCGCACCTCCGGATCCACGCAGCCATGGACGTGGACCAATGAGATTCCCTATAATACTCCGACCCAGTTCCTCGAATAGAAACGCAGAAAGGGCGCACGGTGCCCCCCATTAATGCGTCACATCCAGCCGTATGAAGGGGAAGGGGGGAAAGGGCCCCAGTTCAATGGTAACCATGCCCTTTTCCTGAACAGGCAAGGCAACCAATGGAGCCTGATGTGAGTCGACATGAAAGCTGACCGGTTGCCAATCCCCCTTCGTTAGCTGATTGCGGCCCCATACGCGATAGGTGCGATTCGCCTTGGCCCTGAATTGCAAGCGGATCGAGTCTTCAGCCTCATCCTGTATCATTGGCCATGCGCGTAACCGATCTTCCGGGTCGAATGGATCCGTGCCCGCAATATAGTGTTGCCAGTTGGATAAACCATCACTGATCGGGTCGGTTTCGGCATCGGCGCCAGTGGCATGGCCGTAGTGCTGGTATTCCCATATATCGGGGATGCCGTCGCCATCGTGATCGTCCTTCTGCATGCGTTGGCGGAGCACTGTCATCAGCGCGTTGGCATCCATGCCGAACCCCCAATAAGCAACATAGGTTTGGCTCTCATTCGGTGCCAGCGGGCCTACGGGTTGAACCACGCTGATTGAATCGTCACCCAGTTCTTTGTTCGCATCCAATGGAGCCGCCCATACGGGCTCGGGCTGAGTGTTTTGCATCCCAACGGAGTCCAGCGTGGCGGACGGACTGCCCGATGCCAGCGCCACATACCACCCGGTCTGGTCGGCTAGCGCCCAAGCACTGTCGTTGGTGCGCAACGCGGAATCCAGCCAGTTGCGCGTCTCGTAGGTGCCATACGTTTCCAGATCCAAATCGGGATTTACTGTGTCCATGGCCCAAATCAGCGGACTATTGGTGTCACCGAACCATGAGTAGGTGTCTGCTACAGTGATCAGCCAGTCGTCGGCGGCAAAATAGACTCGGCGCTGAAACTTTAAATCCGGGTGTGGCCATCCGGAAATACGCGCTTCCAGCCACGTGTCGGAGGAGTGGTCGGTAACCGTGCCCGGTGTGGACCATCCGTCGCCATCGCGCCAGTGGTAATCCCCCATTTCAATGATGTGATGCTGAATGGGCATGCGTAGTGAAAGCAATCGATGAAGCGTGTTCGTCGTGCCGGGCGGAATAATGCGAATCCCTTCCTTTGCGCCGCTGCCCGCCAACCGGCCCACCTGCCCGGTGGTTGCCAAAGGCAGCTCAAGATGATGGCCCGTCAACCATAGATCGGCGGTATGGGTATACAGATCATCCCACCACAAGTCATACTCGGCGCACTCGGCCAGACCACGAACACGGACATAATAGTGCCCCGGTTCCTCAACGGTATAGTCCAGGATGACGTCGTCCGATAAACCGGTTGCCGTCGTCACCCATTCGCCTGTGGCATCGAATAGATCGAGAGAGGGGGATGATGATGAAGCATCCAATAGTTCCGCATAAACAAACAGGCGCTGATAGCCGGCGTGAGCCTGTATACGATACCAGCTATCAGCGTACACTTGGCCCGGGCCGTTCACGTCGAATAACCATACACCGGCATAGAAACGGATATCATAGGCGTGTGCTTGTTCTGTGTTGGGCCCATAGGCATGTGGTGGACAGGCATTGGTCATGCTGTGTCCTAAGACAAAATCATAGTCAATGCATGCTCCTGATTCGCCGGTCTCGGGCTGAACATGGATATAGTAGGTGCCGGACTCCACACTGGCCGACGCCACCTCCATGCCGTCGCCTGCAAACAGGGAATCGGCGATCCAGTTGGTGTGTGCGTCATAAAGGGTCCAGGTTAATCGCTGTTCGACAAAGGTATACGTTCCGGTCAACGTGATGTGGTCGGTGGGCCAAGGAACATGAATCTGGAACCAGGTTGGTTGTTCCAGGCGTCCCGGTCCGGCCACATCGCTTAACCACACACCGTCTGCAGACCCTAGATTAAAGGCTAAGCCGGGCGCGGTATGGCCGGTGTAGGCATCCGGCGGACAGTCCGGGATCGGTTGGGGAACATTCACATAAAAAATGATCTCCGGGCCAAATGGTCCGCTGCGATGGCTGTGCAATTGCGCGCGGAACGGATAAAGACCGACTGTTTGTGGCGCCGTCACAGTGATGCTTTGTGTCCAGACGGAATCGGGCGGTATGGGGGTGTCGGGCGACGTTTGCCATCCGTCGGCAAGCAGGTGCTCGCCTTCCAGGCTTTGCCACGCGTGCCCACACAGTTCCGACCAAATGCTTTGCCCAGTGTTCTCAACATCGAGCGAGTACGCCATGCTTTCCCCGGGTTGCAGCGTGAACACGGGCGAAGCGCCGGTTCCGGCGACCGCTTCAGCGGCATCGTCGCCGATGCAATCGGATGTTTCATCGACGACAATGGTTAGATTGAGTGAGGGTCCAAATGGCCCGTCGTCCAAACGATACATGGACCACGTTGCGGAATAGGCGCCGGGTTCGGTCGGTGCGGTGAAGGTGGCTTCCCATGTAACCGTTTGTCCGGGCCCGACCCCGTTCATATCGTCGGTCCAAGCGATTTCATCCGGATGCCCCCAGTCAGTGCCGCTTATTCGTCGAAAACGATGCCCACAATCGGAGCCCCAAGCGGTTGCACCCACATTCTCTAACGTCCAAGTCTTGGTAAAGGTTTGTCCCGGCGCCATGCGGGCCTGACTGTGCGGTGCGCCCTCCGATATGAACTGCGCATCATCGTGCCCCCCGCAGGGGTCCGCAGGATGCACCAGCACCAACGCCCATGGACTGCGGGTGACGCCCCAGTGATTGCTCGCATATACGCGGTAGAGACCCGCATCGGCCGACGTGACATGGGATAGGATAAGGTGCGGACCATGGGCGGAAAAGGAGGAATCGCCCAGCTTTTCCCATACATAGCTCGTGGTCGGCGGATCGACAGCGTCCAGTTGCATGGCATTGCGCGAACTGGCTAAGCCGGAAAGCATGGCGTGTTGGCCTTCGGTCAACGTGCGGTGGTCGGGGGTCAGCGTAAAGACCGGTTCGTTCATGAACAAGCTTAGCCGCCACCCGTATCCATGCCATAAGGCGTCGTTAAATTTAGACAGGCCGGTTGCGACGTTGTCTGGATCCGCGACGGCGCTCACGCTGTCGGCAAAGAATTCGATCGGCCCGTCATGGTCTTGATAAAACCGGGCCGGTGGCCACGCCCGTGCCCAGTCCACGCGCAAGTTTAAATCGGTATCGCGCCATTGAAAGGTATTGTGCGTGCCCTGGGTCAGGTCGGTGCCGGCACTGTAGTAACTCCCTAGTTGCACAAGTTGCTCCGCCGCGCCTGGCTCGAAGGCAAGTTGACTCATCAAGGGAACATGCAATGCGCTATCCATGCCGATCAGTGATCCCGGAATGAACGGATCCATTAAAGATACCTCGACCCGCAGATCATCACGGTTGGCCAGCAAATAGCGCACTGCGGCGCGGACGACCCAGCTACCAGCGCTATGCGCAATGAAATGCACTTGCTTGAGGTCCGGGGAAACCGTGTTAAGCAGCTCGCCGAGATGCCAGCCGTGGCGGTGGCCTATGTGTGCCGCCTCTGATCCGTTTACCGGCGCGGAGAGATTAATCGGCCCGGTGTCCGCATCCCGCTCCCAAGGATATTGAACGAGCTGCCACTCGGTGCCGCTCAATTGATCGGCGATGGCATCGCTCAGTATTCCGTATTGATTCAAATAGTGGTGCGTGTTGCGATTGGGATTCCAACCATGCACGAGGACCACGAGTTTCTCGGTGCGATGGTTTACGTACTTCGTCAAACTCGAGCTCGACACAACATTGGTCAGGCGTGAGGGGAAATGAAAATACCGGAACAAGGTGTAGTGGGAAGGTTGAAACCAACCCACATTGAATGACACACGCCCCGCTCGACTCCAGTCCGTGTTGGCGGGAAACAGTGCGCGATTTAACTGGTGTCCGCTGCCGCGTATCAAAAAAAGGTTGAGGTTGTCTTGATCGGCCACATTGGCAAAAGGCCCCTGTGTTAAAGGCGAGTAGGACAGAGACACTTGTCCTGCCATATTGTAATGGTGCTCATCCATCCAGTTTCCCCAATGACAGTAGGCAAAACCGTCCGGCGATATGGCATTTCGATCCAAATCATCTAATCCATAGCTAATGGCATGATTCCCCTGCCATTGGTGCGTGCGGACGAGCTCTTGGCCTGTAACGAGGCTTGCCGGCAATGCAAACATAGCGGCCAGTGTGAACAAGGCTAATTTCATGGCGTGACCTCCGCGTGGTAGGCAAGCAAGGCGCGACGATAGCGCAACGTATGGTCCTCATACGCCGCCCCCGCATAGTGTTCGCGTATTCGGTTTACGATTTCAGGCCTCAACCCGGCTGGCTCTTGCCGATCCGCCATTTCCAACCAGGTATCCCATACCTCTATGGATGCCTCAATCGGAGGCTGAGGCGGTCGATCGTATCCAGTCTCCGGGGTGACAACCTGCTGAGCTAATAGTCGCAGGTGACCGGCTTGCATCGGTGTGAGCGTTGCGGCACCCCCTAGCCAGAGGGACTTCCATTCCGGCTTTCGGCGCATGACTTCGATCAGCAACTCGTCCCGGCCTCGGCCAAAATTCAACAGCTCAAGTAGCGGCGGACGACTCGGTCCATGGGGCGCGCTGAGATAGGTCAGCCGCCACTCCCTTAGGCGGTCCGCAGTCATTTCCTCAATGACAGAATTGATCAAGGTCTGCCACTCGGCAAAATATTGTAAAAGAAAAAGGCGCGTGGCTGCTTCCGCGATCAGATCCAAGTCGCCTTCGCGAACCAGTCGGTCATTCAGCTCGGCATCCCAATACCCGGACTCTATGAGCAGGCCGACGGCGATCCATTTCGCGTTCATGTCATCGATTTCAAATAAAACCCTTGCGGCAGTCGGCGTGGTTTTCTCGACCGCGGATGCCCAAAACCGCCACGCCCGCGCGCCGGTCCATTCGCCCGGTGATCGTTGAAGTGATTCCTGCCACTGCGCCCAATCCGAGTCGATAGGTTCGCTCGTTATCGCCTTGCGAGTCGATGGGCGCTCGGGAGAAGGGGGGATGGGCGGTGAAGAAGATACCGGCGTGCGAGGGGAAGGATGGTCGATCGGCACGACAACAGGCTCGGTAGCCGATCGTGAGAACCACCAGATTGCAACCGCTGCGGCAACAAGGGCGCCTATTGCCAAGTATGGCCTGGCGCACCTACCCATTCGATCGACAACCCCAGGACCTGATCATGCGTGAATGGATTTGGATCTGTTTCTTGCGGCACATTCGTCTACTCCGCCTCTTCGGGCCGCAGCACTTGTGGTCGCACATAGAGGACACCGTTACTTTCCGGCACCGGCACCCAGGTCGGCACATGATCCTCGTCGGCCACCAGCACCGCATCCGTCAGGCCGCCGTCCATCTGGGCGCGGTACAACAGACGTGACCAAGCGCCCGATTGCAGATTCGTTGTGGACCACAGCACATAGCGATGGCGCGGTACCGTATGCAAGCGCAACTCCACCAAGCCATTCGACGCCGCTTGATGCGTCACCCGGAACCGACTCTCCGGATCCAGCGGGTCCGTGCCCGCCACCCAGTCCTGCCAGACCGGGTGACCCTTACCCGTCGGATCCGACGCCGCTATCGCATCAAAATCATCGCCCTCCTCCGCCAACCCCAACGCCACCAGCCAAGCCAGCGGTACCCCCTGGGGAGTACGTTCCGCACGGAAGATGGCATGGAGTTGATGCGTGTGCGTGAAACGATTCGTGGTAAACGTCTCCGCCAAGGGCTGCGGCGTTCCGTCCCAATGAATCCCGTCCAGGTAATAGAAAGGCGCAGCCGCCAACACAAAGGTTGTTTCGGTCCCGTCCAACACGTACCAGCCACCCTGCGGATCAATCTGACCTTCGCCGCTGATTTGGGTCTCCAACCAGGGAACCGGCAGCCCCCCCGCCGGTGTGGTCCCCCAAATGCCGGCAGCGGAGAACAGCCGTTCGGTCCACGGCCGATCCAGCGCAGCCGTTACCCCCACCGGCTGGCCCTGACCCGTCGCTGAGCCGTGTCCCCCGGCACTCGTTAGCGTAGCGGCCTGACCGACAAACGGCGTGAGCGCCGCCTCGGTCTCCACCACCTCAACCTCGAACCAGCGATCCGTAACACCGTCTTCATCCGTGGCCTGGAGATGAACATGAAATACCTGTGCTGAGGTTTCCAGGTCCGGCGTAAACTCGAACACCGCTCCGTGGTGGGCCGGTACCAGTTCCGCTCCGTCCGGCCCGTCCGCCAAAGTCAATGTGAACTCATCACCGTCCAAATCCCATGCGTAGACGGGGATGGTCAATGACATCCCGGGCAGTACCCGGCGTCGATCGATCGGTACAACAATAGGCGGGCTTTTGACCTGTAAACTCATCTGCGCCTCCGTCGCGCCGTCGGGGTCGGATACGGTAAAGACGATCGGATAGGTTCGCCCGGCATCTTCCATGATCGCCGTGTAATGAATCGTGCGCGCGTCTCCGGTACCCTCCATCCAGGCGCCTACAGGCGCGCCGTGCATGGCGAAGGTCTTTTCGTCATTATCTGGATCCCATGCCGATACCTGCCACGAGAGGGTTTCGCCCACCACAGCGAGCTGATTTGACAAAGGCTCAATCACTGGCGGTGCACCCACTTGTAGCGCGACCTCCTGCTCTGCTACGGCTCCCAACGCGTCCGTGGCTCGGACCGTAAACACATACTGTGCGCCGGCATTTTCGGCGGACGGCGTGAAGTTGAAGGTGCCGTTCTGCAGCGTGCTGCCGTCAGGACCGTTGAGGGCGGAAAGGGTCACTGCGTCACCGTCGGGATCCGTGGCGGTGACGGGCCAATGGCCCTCTGCTCCAACATGAACGAACAGCGATGTCTCTACGTGCAGCACGGGGGGGCGGTTATACCGGACGGCATGGGTGCTAGTGGATTGATGGGTGATGGATATCGGCAGTGTCGCGGGCGAAATCCATGGTGCGGATAGCGACTGAAACTCCACGCTATAGCTGCCGATCGGAATGTTGTTTTCGGTCGCCCCGTGATCCCGCCAGGTTGCCGTGCCAACACGACGCCATTGGGCCCCGGCTGAACGCGCGTCGGGCGGATCCAGATTGATGCGGAGCGATCCGGTCTGCTGCTCGTATTCGCGGGTGATGGTAGTGGTCTGACCATTGCTGACACTGACCGAAGCGTTATTCGGCTTGTTCCACCCGCTGATGGTGTTGAATTCGACTGTATAATTACCGATCGGGAGGCCCGATTCAGTGCTGCCACTCGTGCGCCAAGTGGAAGTGCCGGTGCGGCGCCATCGAGCCCCGGCATCGCGGACGGCGGATGGATTGATGTTGACGCGAATTGATCCGGTCTGTTGCTCGTAATTTCGGGTAATGGTAGTGGTGTTGCCGCTGGTGACCGTGACCGAGGCATTATTGGGTTTGGTCCAGCCACTGACATTGTTGAATTCCACTGTGTAGGTGCCCGGAGCAAGGTCGTGCTCGCTGGAGCCGCTGGTGCGCCAGGTGGAGGTGCCGGTTCGCCGCCATCGGGCCCCGGCATCGCGGGCGGCGGACGGATTGATATTGACGCGGATAGAGCCGGTCGGCGGCAGCACATTTACCTGTACCCACACTTGCTGACCAAACCGGCCGGTACCGTACCGGTCCATTTCCCAGTAGCCGGTGTATAATCCCGGCGTAGTCGGAGCGGTCATGTTCAGTGTAAAGGTGACTGTTTCGTTCGGGGCGACATCGTGCGGTACGTCAATGAACTCCGGTGCGCCGAATTGTTCCCCGCTGTTCCACGCCCACTTGTGATTGCAGGAGGCCCGCCAGGTGGCTGTACCCGTGTTGCGCATCGTCCACGACTTGGTAAACGACTGGCCGCCTACCACGGTATCGCCATCGAATGGTGCGCTTTCACTAACAAACGCAGCATTGTCCGTGCCGGAACATTCGCCAGTCCCAAAATTTTCAATAAACCAAGATGGCCGATAATAGGTTACCCCATTGTGTACGATCGAATTACCGGTGAAATCAGCACCTGAGTAACCGGGCCCTGGTTGTGACGAAGTCTTGATTTCGAAATGTAAATGGCACGCGTTGCTGAAACCGGTAGTTCCCACCGTTCCGATAATCTGGCCTGTTTGGACGCTGTCCCCCTGTGAAACGGCTCTACTCTGTAAATGACCATATAAGCTGTAAAGAACTCCTCCATTCGGCAGCGAGCTATGATTATGCCGAATCATGACGATATTGCCCCAACCGCTAAGATAGGCAGATAGCGTTATTGTCCCCTCGAAAGTTGCTCTAACATTTCTGCCGCAGGAACCGGGATGAGGGCCACCCTCTGCATAATCCTCTCCCAAATGACCTCGATTTGTATCCCAACCAGCTCCAAACCCTTGAGTCATTCGCGGTCTGGTTTGCCCTCCATCTTCCAAACTAATCCAGACGGGGTAGACAAAACCGGCATAGCTGCTCACTACAGATGATAGGAGAAAAACAAAAAGCGCCAGCTTGAAGATATGCTGACTCGCGTACTGCCAAGAATGAACCATCAATGGTTTAGTTTCTATATTTTGATTTGTGGAGTGATCGCAATAATCCATCATATTGCTCGATATTGCAGAAAGAGTAGTCTTTTGCATTCGCATCCGTACCTCCCCGGGAAATAATCAATGTGCCAAGCACTAAATGAGCTGTGATTGTGTGACTTGGGGGGAGATCGTTACATCCCGCAAGTTGTCAAATCCAAGCTTCATTTGTTGCCCGCGTGCGGGCTTATGTCGTTATCTCAGCGTGTACTCAGCTATACGCAAAAACCACTGCAGGATTGCTTGTGCCAGCGCTATGCAATAGTAAATGGGACGCCGGATAGCGCGAGAAGCGCTGTATCGTTAAGGTTGTGTTAATGCGATGTGGTCGTGGCGTTGCGGGATGGGGCGGCAGCGTTAAGGCCATGCCATCAATCACGCGGCGGATTGTGCAAGCGACCAGGAGTAAGGCGTTGCTCGAATCGTGCAATTCTCGCCCGAATAGGCTACGGGGCACGTCGCCGGAATTGCGCGCAAAATGTCGGCTGAAACCTTGATTTGCAATGTCTAAAGGCTGGAGGCGCGGACCGGATTCGAACCGGTGAATACAGGTTTTGCAGACCCGTGCCTTACCACTTGGCTACCGCGCCGATTAAAATGAGCAGTGGGGACCATATAACGAATTCCCGCAGATGTCCAGACCCCGATACGCTTTTATCGGTGTTCGATGGTCAGGCGGCGTTGAAACACCGCTTCAAAATTGAGGCGCAGCTGTTCGCGCACCGTCTCCATGGCGGGCGTGGCGTCCTGTAAAAGGGTTGCCATGCTGCACACCGGGTCGCCAACCAATCCGCAGGGCACAATCAATTGAAAGCCGGCGAGATCCACCGAAACATTTACGCTCATGCCGTGCAGGGTGACGCCGCGCTTAAGATGGAATCCGATCGCGGCAATCTTACCGGCGGTTGTCCACGCCCCGTTTTTCCCGGCGACACGTTCCGCTTGGATGCCGAAATCGGCACAGGTGCGAATGGTTACTTCTTCGAGATTGTGCAGGTACCCATGCGCATCGGCCCCGAGCGCCCCGAGCTTCAAAATGGGATAGATGATCCATTGCCCGGGCGCATGGTAGGTGACATCACCACCGCGGCTAGCCCGGTGCAACGCAATCCCTCGCTCAGCCAATAGCGATTCAGAGGCCAGCAAGTGCTGGGTGCGCCCGCGCCGACCCAGCGTAATCACGGGGGCATGCTGCAGGAAGAGCACCGTGTCGGGAATCGCGTCAGCATAGCGGGCCCGTGCCCACTCCTCTTGCAAGGCTTGGATATCGGCGAAGGGCTGCGGCGATCGAAAATAAATGGCGCGCGCGGTCAACGGAGCCGCCGTTTATTCATCGGGCAAGCTGTCTTCGTATTCGTCGGCATCCAGGAGATCGTCTACTTCCGATGTGTCGGAGGGATCAATCTTGAACAGCCAGCCGTCGCCGTAGGGATCGGAGTTGATCA
>SKLK01000008.1 GCA_007123265.1 Kiritimatiellia bacterium | reverse complement strand
GATGGCCAGCCGCGTGCATTTGCTGCGAACGCAGGATCGGATCAGCACGCGATGTCTTTCTGGGTGGAGCCCTGCGACGCGTCGCAAGAGAAAGCGGAGGTTCATGTTCGGATCGCGACCGGTCCATTCTCGCGGCTCATCCGGAGGATTCGCCCCACCTTCGCGTAACTAGATTGGTAGGGCGAACCGTCCCGGTGAGCCGCAAAAAACTGTTAGGGAAGTCCAAAGCGGCGCGCAGCGCCGCAGTCCATAGAAACGTGTTCACCGTCTTTGGAGTGCGCCGCTCGGCGGCGCTTTGGATGATGGCCAGCCGCGTGCATTTGCTGCGAACGCAGGATCGGATCAGCACCCGCTCTCTTTCTGAATGGAGCCCTGCGACGCGCCGCAAGAGAAAGCGGAGGTTCATGCCCGGAGCCTGCTCTCAGACAAAGGCCCCCAGTTTGCGGTGAATACCGCAGCGGCGGCCGGCGTCCAAACGGATAGAAAGGCGGTGGATCATGCGTGGCATAGGATCAGTCAGTATACAAGTTGCCTTGATGGTTGGTGTGCTTGGCGTCGTGCAGCTCCCGGCGACGGCACACGATATGGGGCGGTATCGAGGATATGTGCATCGTCCCGATCACCGCATGTATTCGCAGCCATCGCCTACCGTGCTGTATCGCTTTCCCTACCAAGTCGTGGGTGGTCAGACCTATGTATCGCCCCGGATGGGATCCGAACAGTTCCGCTTCTGGGTGGGGCAGCATCCGGATTGCCGGCGCTTGCACGGATTCTTTCTGGTCGCTAACCAGCGCGTACCGCTGTTCGTGTTGCCCGTCGACGTGCATGCCGCGCGGGGCTATCTTGACGCGCATCGGTGGCAGTTTGTCCGCCCGCACGGCTCATACATTATTCATTTTCATGTCGATCACTTCTGGACAGACCAGTGGGGGCGGCCACAGATCAGTGGATATGCCACCCTCTCGCAGACACCCGCTCTTCCCGTTTACCTGTCGTGCTCGGTGCCGGTGACTACGTACCGCTACAGTCATGGGTATCGTGGCTATCGTGAGCCGTTTCGCTCGAAGCGCATAAACCGGGTGTGGCGCTAAAAAGAAATGGCGTCCCCAAGGGGAATCGAACCCCTGTTTTCGGGATGAAAACCCGATGTCCTGGACCTCTAGACGATGGGGACGCAGTAAGAATGTAGCGTCGGAAGATAACACATTCCCGATGCCGCGCAACCGAAAAAAGGGCGCCGCAGCGTTTTTTTGATCTTCAGCGGCTTATTCCGCATTTTTCCCGTTGCGGTGTCCGGCCCGGACACGCCGACGCAGGGATTGGCGAATCGGTCCGACGGGGGCCGCTAGCCCGGCCAGCACGAACAGGGCGAAGGCCACCAAAACGATCATGCCACCCGAGGCCACGTCGAGCCGGAATGAGGTGTAGAGGCCAATTGTGGCCGAGGCGACGCCGACCCCGGCGGATATCAGCATCATCGTGGGTAGTCGATGCGTCAACAGCGACGCAGTGGCCCCCGGAATAATCAGCATGGCCACCACCAGGATGACGCCAACGGTTTCCAAGCTGGTCACGATCGTCAATGTCAGCAGCAGCATGAGCCCGTAATGAATAGCGCGCGTACGCATGCCGATAGCGCTGGCGTGGGTGGGATCAAAGGTATAGAGGAGAAACTGCTTGTAAAAGAACAGCACCAGCAGCAAGGCCAGGATGCCGCTATACAGCGTCGTTACCAGCACCGACATGCTCACGCCGAGGACATTGCCAAACAAGATGTGCATCAGGTGCGTGGAGGTGGCGATGCGGGAAATGATGACGATGCCAAGGGCAAACGCAGCCGTAAACATGATGCCCATCGCCGAATCTTCCTTGATCCGGGTGTTTTGCTGGATAAAACCTATACCAAGCGCGGTCAACCCGCCGCTGATAAAGGCGCCGATCAGCATCGGCCAGCCCAGCAGGTAGGCGATGGCGACGCCGGGCAGGACGGCATGACTGATCGCATCGCCAAGCAGGGCCCACCGTTTGAGCACCACGTAACACGACAAGACGCCGCACACCGCGCCGACTATGACGGCGGTGAGCAGCGCCCGAATCATGAACTGATACTCGAACGCCTTGGCGACGGGTGCCGGCAGATAGGCGACCAGAAAAGCCAGTCCACGCAGCAAATATTCAGCGATGGTCGTGCCGAAATCCATCAGTCCGGCGATCGGCAGATATGTGCTCATGCAGGCGTCCTTTCCCCGCGGTGATAGCCACGTTCCAGGGCTTCCGGCGTCAACATCTCGTCCGGTTCGCCGACCCCGACAACGGTGCCGCTGATCAGCACGACCCAGTCCGCACAGTCACGTACGGTGGGGAGGTCATGAGTGACCATGATGACCGTTTGTCCCGCCGCTACAAATCGTTTCAGGTGTTCCAGAATAATGCCTTCGCTACGGCGATCCACCCCGGCTAATGGTTCGTCGAGCAGCATGATGCGGGGTTCTTGGGCAAGGGAGCGGGCCAGAAAGACCCGCTTCTTTTGCCCACCCGAAAGCGCACCAATCGGCCGCTGGGCCAAGTCCTCAATCTGCATCGCTTGCATCGCGCGTTGTGCGATTTCCCGGTGCCGGTGGCCGATGAATGCCGGCGGCAGAAACCGGCGGAATCCACCTTCGATGCGGCTGTGCCCGTAGCGTCCGCTCAAGACCACATCCTGGACCGTGATCGGATAATCCCAATCGATCGCGGTCTCTTGCGGCACATAGGCTACCGCATTGGCCTTGCGCGCCTCGGCGATCGGTAGGCCGCACACGCGCAGATACCCGCATAGCGGGCGTTTGGTCCCGGTCAAGAGTTTCAGCAACGTGGATTTCCCGGCGCCGTTAGGGCCAATGATAGCGGTAAACCGGCCCACCTGAATGTCCAGATTCACTTGGTCAAGGGCGAGAATGCCCGCATAGTCCGCCGCCACGTTATGCGCCTCAACCGCATGGGCCACGGATGTGGGACGCGTCGCTGGATTGATGCAGGCTGTCGTTGTCATGCCGGTCGGTCCCTTTATTCCTGAGCGAGCGCTTGGCGGATGCGGTTGACATTGTGCCGCATCAGATCCGCATACGATGCGGCCCCACTGTTGGGGGGACCCAGCGAGTCGACAAACAGGGGGCCGGCTACCCGGATACCGGTTTCCTCCGCCACCGAGCGAACGTGTCGGTCGCTGATGGTGCTTTCATAGAACGCAACCGGAATTTCGCTGCTGCGGATGCGTCGTATGATCCGGGCAATCTGGCGCGGTGTGCCTTCCTCCTCATCGTTGCTACCCCAAATCGCGTCATGCTCGAACTGAAAGGCATCTGCAAAATAGAGAAACGCCGCTTCGCTGGTAATCAATACGCGCTCGGCCCTCGGGATATCGGCCAGCTGTTGTTGGAGCTCGGTATAGAGGCGCGAAAGGTTCTCCTGCGCATTGTCTGTCTGGGCAATGAACGTGTCTCTATGTTCCGGGAATATGGCGATGAGTCGGTCGCGGATCACCTGCAGATAGGCTTGAGCCGCCTGCGGATGCATCCACAGATGGGGGTCCGGGCGTCCTTCCAGTTCGCCGATGCGGATGGGGATGGTCGGATAGTCGCTTGCCTCGGCCACCGCCACCACCGGCGTCCCCGGGCGGGCGATGGCGCGGACTTGGTCCATCCAGCCCTCCAGCTCATAGCCATTGTACAGGATCAGCGCGGCCCGTTCGATGTCGGCAAAATTCGAGGGTATCAGCTCCCACTCGTGCACTTCGCCACCGATCGGGGTGAGGGTGCGCACCTCAACAATGTCGCCTGCCACCATCCGAGTGAGATCCTGCAGGATGGTAAAGGTGGTCAAAACGAAAGGCTGCCCCGTCGGCGGGGTCCTTTCCGCACGGCTGCAACCGATCAATCCAACCGCGCTGATAACCCCGCACCCCAGCAGAAATGGAGCCATTTTTCTGAATTTTTTTTGCAATCTACCCATGATTTACCAATTGTTAGCTGAATGATAAAAGCTATGATTTTGAGCAATCAAAATATAGTGCATGATTCGGTTTGTCAATGGGTAAAAAGTGGGCAGGGGCGGCAGTCAAGACACAGCAAAGAATCGCCGGAGACAGCCTTCGGGCTGCAGCATCCGTTTGGTTTCGGCCCGACCCTCCGGGCGGCCGGGTGCGACTTTTACGGGCTTGTACGACTGGCTCGGATGCGAAATACTCGCGGGTGAGGAGGGGAGGTGGCGTGTCAAGACGTCGGTTGCGGGAGCAGGTGATATCCGTAGTGAGCAGCGCGTAATTATGGCAGGGGAAGGAGCATTTCAACGTCAGCGGGGCCGGGTGTTCGCCTGGCTGGAGCTGTTCCGTTTGCCGAATGTGTTGACGGTTCCGGCTGAACCGCTGGCGGGCTATTGGTTGGCTGCGCAGGCAGGCATGATCGATTGGGTGCTACTCGCGCCCGTTGTTGGCGCAGCCGTCTGCTTCTATATCGCGGGTTTGACGTGGAACGACTATTTTGACCGGCACACCGATCGACATGACCATCCGCAGCGCCCGCTGCCGTCGCGAAGAATCGTTCCCTACCAAGCGTTGGTGTCCGGCTGGCTGCTGGCTGCGTTAGGCTTATACCTTTGCTATCGGGCGGGCCCGGCGTCCTTGGCCATTGGCTTGTGTTTGATCGGGGCAATCTACTGCTATGACCGATACCTCAAGGCCCTGCCGGTTATCGGCGTCCTGAACATGGGCGCATGCCGCGGCTTAAGCCTGCTGTTGGGGGCTTCCGCCGTGCCGGTGATGCAGCCCTTTCACGGAGCGGTGGGGTTGGCGGCCTTGATGGTCATGGTGTACATCAGCGCAGTAACACAATTGGCCCGGCGCGAGTCGATGCCGCACAATCCGGGCTTCGAGATTTGGGCGCCCGGCATTGGCTTGTTTTTGGGACTGCTATTTTTTGCGCCACGGGTACAACTATGGGACCCGGTCACGGTGACGGTATGGATTCTGGCGCTGGGTTTTCCCTTGCTCTTTGGCATGCGCATGCAGGGGTTCACAGTCAGTGCCAATCTGCCCAAGACGTTGCAGAAACGCGAAGCCATTGTCACCGAGTTGCCGAAGTGGATCGGCTGGTTGATTGCCCATACCTTGCTGCTGAGCCTTTTGTTCATCACCAGCACGACCCCGGATATGACGCTCGCGCATCCGGTTGTGATTGGCCTGGTCGCCTGCTGGGGATTGAACCGCTTGCTATCGCTCTTCTTCGCGCCGTCTTGATTGAGTACCCGACCGGATTTTTCCAACGATTGGAAAACGGGGTCAAAAGTTTTCCAACGATTGGAAAACCGATTGATTTTTCTTCCAACGATTGGACGGCATGAAAAAAGAGCGGCCGGCAAGAAAAAAGAGCGGCCGGCAAGAAAAAGAGCGTCCGGGTTATCCGGACGCTCTTTATTAGCCTTGAGCTAGTCTAAACTTAGCTGCGGTAGGTTGCTGCCATTGCTTCCAGCGAGATCGGCTTGATCTTGCCGGCATTGCCGGCTTGGCCAAAGGCGACCATGCGGTCGATGCACACCTTCTTCATAGCTTCGCG
>SKLK01000239.1 GCA_007123265.1 Kiritimatiellia bacterium | reverse complement strand
GCATATTCGACTACATCAATTTTAGACGCTCGCTCACTCCTGCTGAGCAAGACGATCTGATGGACATGGACGAATTCCCGGACATAATGAGACAAGCGATACTGGATGCACGTGCGCGCAGGCAGGCGTCAATTCGCTTCCGAGACCGCGAGGCGGTTGCGGCCGAATTCTTGGAATACGAATGGGAGAATATGGTTTCGTCCAAAGACGACGACCAAGTACGTCAAGCGTTTCGTTTCCTGGGCCAGTTTAGTTCCGCTGAACTCCATGCCCATCAGGATATTTGGGTGCCCGCCCTCCGCGCCCTTTTACAGAGCGACAATCCGGAGCATCGGTTGCGCGCAGCCAGCAGGCTTCACTCGATTCAAGACCCTGCCGCAATCCCCGTCTTGATCGATGGATTTCGTTACGAGTCGGAAATACCGTTCAAGCGTAGCCTGCTAAATCAACTCCAGCGCACCACTGGTCAGGATTTCCCGTTTGACCCGACCGCCCCCGAAGATGTCCGTGAAGAACAGATTCGTGTATGGGAGGACTGGTGGGCTGAACAGGTGCAGGAGGAGCAATAGAAGCATCACCTTTCCAATGGGTAGAGGAGGGAGATATCAAACAGAAGGCGCGCGCCGGACGGGAGCCCGCCGGAGGCGGGCGTTGAGAAGAGGCGGCAGATTGCCGCGAGGAATGGCCCCGGCTGGCATGGCGGACGGGGCGACGCCCGCCGCTCTGCACGCGGGCCGTGCAGGCCCGCGTGACCGCCGAGGGCGGCCCAGCCCGAGGCGGAAGGCGAGGACTGCGGCCAGCAGGCCGAGCCATGATGCGGCGCGGCCCAGCGCCGCACCTTGCTCCGAGCGCCGTGCAGGCGCGAGGAGAAGAAAAGCCCCGTGCGAGACCGCGCCCGGCGCGTGAGCGCCGGGCCGTGGGCGAAGCCGGGGCTTTTCGGGGAGGCGCACAGTGGGCAGAGGAGTTTTGCCGAATAGCAAAACGACGCGCCCGCGTGCGCCGGGTAAGGCGTACCTACGAGCGGGCGAAGTCCGCGAGGATCTAGGACGGCATGTCCGGCGTAATATAGACCATCTACAACTTGAACCGACCGACTTCCGGGGCATATTCTGGATCATGAATGGTTCGCGCGTACTTCAAGGTTGGCCGCCACTTTTCCCGCGTAGTGTATCTGAGAGCGCTAACAACCTGTGACGCAAAGTGAAACTGAGAAGGCCCGAGCGACATAGACATTCATTTCGACCGCTTTCGGGCTGTTCAGCACTTTAGCGGCCATGACCGCTCCGTGTTCAGTGAAGACCCAAGGCGATTTTGTACGACCTCTACACCCAGGATTCTTTGATATCGTATTTTGCGATATCAAAGCTGCAATCTCTTGCGATTCAATCTGAAACGCAAAATCTTCCGGGCAGCGACGATTGTTTCTTTTGACGGCCTCATTAAAGCGCGATGTCGAAATCCCTTACAATTTCGCCAAATCGGCGTCGTGTATGACCCGTTGACCGCGAGTGGTTAGTAATTTCCCTTCAACGCGAGCAATTCCACGAAGTTCAGTCATGAACCGTCCCTTTTTGTTCGCTTGAGCGGCTTGTTTCGGGACTTGGTCTTGTATGATCCCTTAGACTCCTTCAGCACCGAGCTTGGCGGGGAAAGGAATTCACGCATGGAACGGGCCACATCGGGGCAACTTCGGAGGATTTGCTTATCCTCGGTGATCAAGACGGTGTTGAGCGATCGGGCCAGGACGACATAGGCCGCGTCGTAAGCGGTGAGCCCGGCAGATCGGGCGGTGGCTAAAATATCCTCGGATCGGGGAAAGCGGATCTGCTTTTCAAAAAATTGAGCCGCGTTATCGGCCACTTGAACGGCCAGCGGCAAAGTCAGATTCCCCACCTTGACCTCATTGAGCAAGGCGTTGAGCACTTCGTATTGCCAGAGCGAAGGAACTGCCCAGTCTGAATCCATGGCATGTACGGCCTGAGCTTCGGGTGTACGTGTCGTGTCCCGGACCAGGGCCACGATCACGTTGGCGTCCACCACAATCATCGACTTCCGTCCCGTGCATCGCGAATGCTCTGGACAATCCAGTCATGGTCAACAGGCTGGCCGATTCCCACAGGCTTCGGAAGCGCCACTTCGCCGGGACGCTCCAGTTCGCGTTCTAGAATCGCCACTACTTCGCGATTCATGGACCGATGGTTTGCTTTCGCGCGGCGCCGTAGCTTTTCGTGCAATTCTGGTGGCATATTTTTGACTAATAGCGCGGCCATAACCACTCCAGTTTTTTACTGAAAAATACCTTTTCAATACCGTTAAGATACCTTTCCCGGGCCATGATTCAAGCAATTTCGCTGTGAGTCCGGGGTGCGCACAACTTGGAGTCGCAAATTGCGACTCCATGTATGGAACCTCCTGCCGCGCAAGAACATAAAGCTCAGTTCAGCTTGCTGGGGCGCACGCCGACTGGGGCCTGCATTTGCTTCAACTGTGTGTTTTTGAGGTGGTTTTTGACTTTGGCGCGCTGTTCTGCCAACACCGTCTTGTTCATCGCGCCTGACCGCTATCCCGCTCACGCTTCCGATACGTGATCGCTGAGTCGATCGCGGAGGCGGGTGATCCGCTGGCGGGAGTCGGTGTTGCGTACGGCGATGGCGACGGCCTTGGGCGAGCCCATCAGCAAAACCATCTTCTTGCCCCGGGTAATCGCGGTATACAACAGGTTCCGTTGCAGCAATACAAAATGCTGCGTATGGATCGGTAGGACGACAAATGGATACTCGCTGCCTTGGCTTTTGTGGACCGTGATGGCGTACGACAAGCTCAGCTCGTCCAGTTCCTGATAGTCGTATTCCACCACCCGATGCTCAAATCGCACCTTTACTGACCGTTCCGCGTCGTTCAACTGAATGATCCGGCCACTATCGCCATTGAAGACATCCTTTTGATAGTCGTTCGTCATCTGCATGACCTTATCGCCCACACGGTACTGGTAACCGAATCGTTCGATCGCTTCACCCTCAGGATTCAGCGCGGCTTGCAGCGCTTGATTCAAATTGCGTGCCCCCAACACGCCCCGCTGCATCGGGGTGATCACCTGTACATGCTCCATCGGGTCCAACCCGAACTTGCGCGGCAGGGACTCCTTTACCGTGCGGATCAGTCGTTCCACGGCGGCTTCAGGTTCTTCGATGGGCAGGAAATAGAAGTCGCTGCTCGGCGTGGCGCCACTGGCATCCTTTTCGGGGCTGAGTGGTAGCTGGCCCTGATTAATCCGGTGCGCGTTGGCGACAATGGCACTGGCCGCAGCTTGCCGGAATACTTCGGTCAAGCGCGATACCCCGAACCGGCCGGAGTCGATCATATCGCGCAATACCGTACCGGGACCGACGGACGGAAGTTGATCAATGTCGCCGACCCAGATCATCGCTGCATGCGGTGGAATGGCCCGCACCAGTTGATAAGCCAAGTGGATGTCCAGCATACTGGCCTCGTCCACGACAAACACGTCACCTGACAAACACTTCTTATCGTGATGTTTGAACTGGCCGGTGGCCGGGTCGAATTCCAGCAGGCGATGGATGGTCTTGGCCGTCATCCGCGTGGTTTCGCTCATGCGTTTGGCGGCGCGCCCGGTCGGCGCGCACAAGACCACCCGCAGTTTCTTGGCGCGCAAGATTTTCAAGATGGCGTTGACGATGGTGGTCTTGCCGACGCCTGGTCCGCCGGTAATGATCGTAACTTTATGGGAAAGGGCCTGTTCAATCGCGTGCTTTTGCGAGTCGGCCAGCGTTAACCCGACCTTTTGTTCCACCCAAGGCAAGGCCTTGGTCATGTCGATGACCGGACAGGGATGTCGGCCGCCGGCGAGGCGGCGCAGGATGACCGCAAATTGGGATTCGGCCTGATAAAGCGCGCGCAGATAGATCAAGGGTTCTCCATGAGCGTCCCGGTCGGGCACCAGCCGTTCCATTTCCACCCCATGCGCAACCGCCCGTGCGACGATGTCGGTATCGACCTCGAGAATGGTGGCGGTTTCTTCGATCAGTTTGGCTTGTGGATAGGCGCAATGGCCGTCGCTGGTCAATTCCTGCAACACATATTCCACGCCCGCCCGGGCGCGGACATCGGAGTCGCGGGCAATACCGAGGTGCGCGGCAATCTGGTCGGCGGTCTTGAAGCCGATGCCGCGGATGTCGCGGGCGAGGCAATACGGGTCGCCCATCACGGTTTCGATCGCCTTTTCGCCGTAGGTTTTGTAAATGCGAAATGCGCGCGCGGTGCTGACGCCGTGGCTGAGCAGAAAGGTCATGATTTCGCGCACGACCTTATGCTCGGCCCACGCCTCTTTGATGGCCGTGCGGCGGCCGGGCCCGATCCCCTCGACCTTCAGCAGCAGCGCCGAGCGGTGATCGATCACATCGAATACGTCTTTGCCAAAGGCCTGCACGAGTTTCTTGGCGTAGACGGGGCCGATCCCCTTGATCAGGCCGGAGCCGAGGTAGCGTTCGATCCCTTCCAGCGTGTCCGGGTGCGTGGTGCGTAACTGGCTCGCTTTGAATTGCTGGCCGTATTTCGGGTCGATGTGCCACTGGCCCTCCGCTTCCAGCCATTCACCTGCCGAAATATTCGGCAGCGTCCCCGTAACGGCGACCAGCTCGCGATGGCCGCGGACCTTGACCTTCAACACCGCAAAGCCGCTTTCTTCGCTGTGAAACGTCACGCGCTCCACCGAGCCGGTGATGCGGTCCGGTTCGTTTGTTACCGGCTTTGGATTTCGTTTTGCCATGTGCGCTCTATCGTAGGTCCGTCTGCGATAAAGAAAAGCAGAACCTGTGCACGCCTGCAAGTCAGGTCAGGTAGACTGTTAGGTTCGCCTATGGCTTGCGACTTACGTGTCAAATAGAGAGGGAAGAGCATGAGTACGTTGAATGAAAAACAAGAGTTTATGAGTGTGTTGAACCAGCACACCTCGAATAATGGCAAGACATTTGAGGAATTATCGGCTGCCGCACCGGTGCTGTTGATATTCCTGCGGCATCTCAGTTGTCCCTTTTGTCGACGTGTTTTGCGGGATGTGGCGACGGTGCGCAAGACGATTGAAGATCGCGGCGTAGCGATTGCCTTTGTGCATATGGCGGAAGAGGCCGAGGCCACAAAGCTTTTCAAACATTTCAAACTGGATGATTTGCCTCGATTCGCTGATCAAAGCCGTCAATTGTATCGACTCATGGGCTTACGCAATATGCGGCTAGGGCGGTTGTTGGACTATCGGATTATGCGTGAAGGATGGCAGATCGGCCGCGAATTGCGTGACGCGCCGCGCGCCAGCGGTGGCAGCTTGTTGCAAATGCCCGGCGTGTTCTTGATTGATCAAGGGCAGGTGTTGGCTGGTGAAAGTGTATTGGATTTTGATATCCAGCTCGATCTGCTGACGATTCTCGACGCCGCCTGAAGTGCAGCCATTGCGCCGATTCGCTTCGTCCGATCCGGTTCCAAGCATGCGCCCGTGCGTTCGTTTGCGGCTCACCGGGACGGTTCGCCCTACCAATCCCGTTACGCGAAGGTAGGGCGAATCCTCCGGATGAGCCG
>SKLK01000271.1 GCA_007123265.1 Kiritimatiellia bacterium | reverse complement strand
TTCTGCTGGGTGACGCTATCGAATCCAATTCAGATATCATGTTTTATGCTGACCGCGAGCAGGCGTGGGGGGTCCCTGGATTCCGTCACAAGAAAGGGAAGGTCGCCAATATGCTGTTCTGCGATGGGAGTGCACGTGGCATGAAGAAAGAAGAATTGATGCTGAACTCGGGGCATTGGCGCTGGTGGTAACGGCCCTGAATTAAACAAGGCCTGTCCCCTCTCCGCCTCCTTGAAGTTCCATCACCCTCTTGCGGGCACACACTACCGCGCCCATGGAAAGGTTGCACAAACCCTGCACCGGCTCAAACGGAAAAGTCCCTCACGGCATCCGGTCGGTATACCCATCGGCGGGTACGTTCAGGTACGTCCTGGAAAGCAGAAAGCGCCTATTTGGGGCCATCGGGGCACCTTGGGCCGCTTGAAAGAAAATTGCAACCCACGATCAGTAGGCAGGTTGCGGCCCCAAAACTGGCACCCCCAACGGGATTCGAACCCGTGTTACAGGGATGAGAACCCTGCGTCCTAGGCCTCTAGACGATGGGGGCACGGTGCAGTGTCTCTACATTGCAAGACGTGCGCGCGAAAATCAAGCGAGGAGTTTCGCCTGATTGGGCCTTATCGCAATTCGATACTTTGAATCGGACCAGTCGACACGTCTACTTGGCGCTGAAGGAAGATGATCCCCGCAAGCAACAACGCTAAGAGAATTAACGATCCGATACTGTATCCCGCGACTCGCCTGATGCGCTGGATCCGATTCAATCCAATGGGATCAAGCACCGCCGACGGTTCGCCTGCGCGCACATAACAACGCTTTCGCGGATCATAGGTATAGGATTGAAGCTCAGGCATACGGATACGGCTGATCTCTATTTAAAAGCGACTGCGGAGTCAGAAAGCGGCGATATCGCGGCGCATGCGCAATTTCAGGTCAACCACCTCTTGCGCCAGTATGTAACACTGTTGACGTGCGAGATCAAGTCTATCTGCGGTGGCAACGACATTTAAAATTCGGCCCCCATCCGCGTACCAATCGCCATCGCAGCAGCGGGTCCCCGCATGGAAGATATAGCCTCCAGCCGGCCGGCAAGCAGGCGGCACCACATCGGCGGACAACCGCTCGCCCTGCAAGGAGGCCTGGGGATATGACTCCGCTGCCACGACTACACAAACCGCCGCTTGCGCGGAGACAAACCGATACAAATTGGGGGCAACGGCCTCGATGTCCATGTCATCGGCCAATTGGTTTAGCTCACCGCAGGCGGCATGTTCGAACCAAACCGCTGCTCTCATCCCCAGCGTCGGCAGCAAGGCTTGGGTTTCCGGATCGCCCATTCGGACATTGAATTCAAGCACCCGGAAGCCACGCTCGGTACGGATCAGGCCCACATACAAGAACCCGCGATAGAATAGTTGTTCGCGTCGCAGTCCGTCCAGAATCGGGCGCAAAATCCGCTGATCGATTACGCGCTGATCGTCCGCTGAAATATCCGGCACAGGCGTAAACGAGCCCATGCCACCAGTATTGGGCCCCTGATCATCATCAAACGCGCGCTTGTAATCGCGCGCCATGCCCATTTGCAGCGCGGAATCACCATCCAACAGCAAAAAGACACTTAACTCAGGACCCGCAAGAAACTCCTCAATCAGGGCTGGCTGCGGACGACCAAACAAATCCCCAGACACAATGCCATCCACGAATGCGCGCGCGGGGCCGACCTGATCAAAAATCGCCACCCCCTTCCCCGCCGCCAGTCCGTCGGCCTTAATCACGTAGGGGGGCTCAAATTGCAGCGTAAATCGCTCAAAATCGTCAACCGACTTGATCCGTTCCGCCGCGCCGGTCGGCACGCCATTGCGTACCATGAACTCTTTGGCCCACCATTTGCTCGTTTCCAGTTGCGCCGCAAACTGGCTCGGCCCCAACACCAGTCGATCCGGCTCGGCTATACGAATTTGGTCCACCCAGCCAACCGCCATCGGCTGCTCCGGGCCAAAAACGATGATGCTTCCGGGCCTCGACAACAAGGCCGAGAGCGCTGCATCGCCCAACTCCCGGTCCAGCGCCACAGTCATTCCTTCGTCGAGAGGCGGCGCCACATGCCGAATCGCATCCGAACCGGCGAAGGAAAAGACGGCAGCCGCCTGACCAAGGATTTCGGCCAGCGCATGCTCGCGCCCGCCCCGCCCCACGATCACAAATTCAGTCATATTCTGTCCCTTATTTGCATTGGGAAAACAACTACTTCCCTTCATTAAAAATGAACGACATTTTTTGTATATTAATATACATAAAATGTATATAACACTTATATGTGTATTTCGGGGAATGCTTGGCGGATGGTGGGTTGATCTTGCTTTTGGTAGATCAGTTTAACGTTGGGGCCGGCGTCCATGGTGAAATAGAGGGCCAATCCTTCGGCGCGAAGTTTCCAGACCTGCTGAAGGACCGCGAGCGTTTCCGGCAACCAATAGTTGACTGGCGGCCATGCGGCCCACATGGTGGCATGCATTGCCAAGGCATTCGACTCGACCGCCGGCCCGAGCGCCTCCAAGGAATGATCGGTGATCGCCTGCTTGATGATGGCCAAGTCATTGGCCACCTGTTCAGGCCATGCGGTGTATAGACGACTGGTCTCCACCGTGCGCAGCATGGCTTCGCGCGAGCTGATGGGTTTTTCGTCAGTGGACAAGGGCAACCACCCGATCATCAGTTCCGGCCACTCCTCGCTCAAGGGCGTGGCATAGCTATCCATGCCATCCGCCCGCTCGCCCGCCTGCCACTCGACGAACCCGGAATGAATGGAGCGACAGGCACTACCGCTGCCCAGCCGTGCCAAGATGGACAAAGACGGCGGATCCAGCTCCCAACCAAATAGATCATTCAAGGCCAAAACGATGGCAGCGAATCCGGCCGCAGAGGAGGCTAACCCGGCGCCCACGGGCACGTCGCTGGTGGTATCCACCTCAAAGGATATCCCAGTCGGCCGAAAGAGATGCAAATAAGCGCTAAGCCGGGAAGCAAAGGCTTGCGAGGGGTCCACCTCCTGCCCATTGAGGGTAATCCGGTCATGGGTACCGGCGCACGGCCGAATCTCAGTGGTCGCCCCCAACCCGGTCATCGACATCGACAAACTCGAGGTGACCGGCAAATTCAGTTCCTTGTCACGTTTACCCCAATATTTACAAAGGGCAATATTGACCGGCGCATGCCCCCTGCCCCGCATGCTTGGGGACCGAGAGCGGTGACCTATTATTTGCTCAACGACATCCTGCTTTTTCAACGCGTACCCCTTTCTGGCTCATCTGACAGGGAATGAGCGGGTACGTCAACGGCCAATCCGTTACACGTCCCAAGCCAACGGCACAATCCCCTAACCCGGACCCTGAAATCTTCGCGCCCAATATGCCGGGCTGCTCGCACAATGCAGCGACAATCTCGTTCAATGCCGCATCGGCAACGCCGAGCGCCACCATCAACGCCTGATTCTGATTCAAACACAACCCAAGCGCGACCCAATCATCCCGACAAATGGCATCGACGGCTGTCCGCACGCATTCGTCGATCTCGAAAAAGAATCCTTCGTACAGTGCCGGACGCTTTTGGCGCTCGGCCTCCACCCGCTGAATGACCTCGGCGGTGGGCGTCTTGTAGCCGGCATAGACCACTGTAATCGGGTGGACCGCCTGCAGGGGAACGAGCTTGAACGGGTCCTGGCGATACTCCACCAGTCCCCCGGCGATGCTGGCGGCCACATCCGCTCCGGAACCCCGTCCTTGCACCTGTTGAACGGTGGCCAGGCATTCCCGATGCAACGCCTCCGGCCCCCATTCGCGGCCCATCCACGCACCAAGCGCAGCGGTGGTTGCCACGGTAACCGCCGCTGACGAACCCAACCCCGTACGGTGATCGAAATCCGCCTCAACCTGCAAATCTAAACCACCGGGCAGTTCCCGTGCATACCTCGCAATAGCCGCCCAAACAAACGTAAACGGCGCCCTGACCTGCACATCCTCCAAGCTACCCGCATCCTCGCCGAGGGCAGAGCGGATCGAGATGCGCCGATCCCGACGTGGCGTCACGCGCACATGAATGCGGCGGTCAATCGCGCAAACGAGGGCCCGGCGTCGATGCAGAACGGCATGTTCCCCCATCACCATTAGGCTCCCCGGCGCGGATGCACGCCATTCAATTGAATCGTGTTTACTCACAAAGGGTATGTATATGCTGCCTCTTCCGATTGGATCGAGCCCTTTTTAACGCCCATGCCCCAACCGGGCGTAAATACCGACTTGATCGGTCGCTTTTAATTGCCAGTCTTAGTGGATGTGTTATAAGCCACAATGACCCCGTGAAGACCATGAGCCAAAACACCTCTCAACCCAACAAATTGCCACCCCCTCACGAACAGGAAATCAGTGACGCGGAGCTGGTTCGGCGCGCTCAAAAAGAGGATCTACAGGCCTATGACGAATTGATGCAACGACATCAAAGCAAGATTTACGGGCTGATCTATAACATGACGAGCAATCAGCAGGATACAGAAGACCTGATCCAGGAAGTCTTCATCAAGGGCTTTCAAGTAATTAAGCGATTCAAGGGAAAGTCGTCGTTTTACACATGGATCTATCGAATCGCCGTTAATCGGACGATCAATTTTGTTAAAAAACGCCGCATTCGCTCGGCTTTGAGCCTGAACGACATGGATCAGGCGGTGGAATCGGACCCCGCCTATGTGGAACTTTCGTCGCGGGAATCCCCCCTGCGGGACACGACGCTGGCTGAGCTTCAGGAAAAATTGAACACCGCCTTGCAAACCTTGTCAGAAAAGCACAGAGCGGTGGTGGTGATGCACGATATTCAGGGCATTCCGCATGAGGAAATCGGCCGTATGATGGGTTGCTCATCCGGCACCGTTCGGTCGAGATTATTTTATGCGCGCAAGCAATTGCAGGCCGTATTATCGGAGTATAGTCAATGAAACGGCAAGACCAGCGACTGGCGGAACGACTCGCAGTATTTGATCAGGAGGCGAAACTGCCCAAAGATTTGCGGGACGCCTTGGACCACCACCCTCACGTCCGCGCACAGTGGGAACAGCATGTGCGATTATCGCGCCTGATGACGCTGAAACGCTACGAACTGAGCAGCTCGCAAGCGGAACATCGTGTGCGGGAGTCGGTGCGACGCCATTTGCAGGCCATGACACAGCCAGAACCGGAAGAGGATTGGGCCAGTATGTGGAGGGGCGCCTTTCCGATCCTTCGGTTCTCCCTGGCGGCCCTGTTTGTCGTTTTGCTTGCGATGCATATGGGCGTGACGGAACCAGCTGACACCCTACCCACGATCCCACGCACTGCGGAACGGTTGAGCACTGCTCCACAGGGAGCGGCCATGCAGGCAAGCGCCTCAGAGACCATGGTGCGTCCGAACCCGGATTTTGCGGAGATGATGCTTTCCAACATGAACTCACGCATTATGTACAGCGGCAACGTTCAGTTCATCGGACTGAATCGCTGACTCTCGCCAAGCCGCCAAGCTCGCCAAGGATTCCACCATTCGCATTCCCCTTGGCGATCCCCGCGGGCTTTGCGAGAGGTTCTTTTCGTTCTTTCAATTCTCCGC
>SKLK01000215.1 GCA_007123265.1 Kiritimatiellia bacterium | reverse complement strand
TCGGCGGGCAGATGATGCAGGAATACATGGGCGAGGTTGCCGGTCGTCATCATGATGATACCGCTTTCATTGTCCTCCTCGTCGCGGTCGATGCCCGTCAAAAGCCGGGGATTGACCGCCGTATGCACCAAGCTCATGCCGTGGTCGGATGTCACAATGATATAGAGTTCATCCCGCTCGTGCATGCGGCGATCGAATAGGCGTATGGCTTGGCGGGTGAACCAGGCCATGTGCCGGTCCATATCGCTCATGACCCGGTCAATTTCCGTCGCGTCCGGGCCAACTTCGTGGCCGATCTTGTCGGGGGTCACCATGTAGCCCATGAACAATTGCAACGGGCGCGTATGGCGGTCCGTGCGCCACGCTTGCAGGAGCGGGCGGATGCGGTCGCGGTCGCGCAGCGAGCCATCGTAGCCGGTGCCGAAATAGGATGCGGCATGGTCACCCCGTTGATTGTGCGACAGCACCCAGTCGTACACGGCCGCTCGCACCCCTTGGCGCTCCGCGGTGTTCCAGATGGGTTCGGCTTGCAGCAAGCGCGCTTGGCCAGGATAGAAAAAGGCGCGGTCATACTCACGGTCGTAGAACGAGTTGAGTGGCACGCCGTGATCCCGCACAGTCGTTCCGGTGGCTTGGGCCACGTGATTAGGAAACGTCAGAGACGGAAATGCGGGGGCGAGTGCCAGCGAATACAGGCCTTCACGCATCATCCGGTCGAAAAAGGGCGTGTTGGCTCGAGCGAGATAGTCCGGGCGCACGCCGTCGATACTAATCCACACCACCACCCGCCGCGGTTCGTCCGGCGGAGGGGGCTCGTACGGCGGCGCGCCGCAACCGACCAAGCCCAAAACAAGAGTCACCCAAGCCACATGTCGGGCACCAAGCACAATTCGCCATTTAATCATCCGCGTTAGCTAGCACGTCCACCACATAATTCAAAGAAAATAAAGGCGTTGAACACGTTCCTTTGGACTTTCCTGACGCTTTCACGCGGCTCGGCGGGACGCCTCGCCCTACCGATCCCGTCATGCGAAGGTAGGGCGAATCCTCCAGATGAGCCGCGACAATGGACTGATCATGATTCGAACATGCCCCCGCGCTTCCTCACCGCGCTCCGCTCAAAGCCGCTGAACACCTAGGCCTTCGTCTAGCCCTCTTCTGTGGCCGGCCCCCGGTGGGGCCGGACGGAACAATCGTTTGACTTGGTTCGTTTCTGTCGCCAAGTCGCCAAGATCGCAAAGCGTGAGCCATCGTCTTCACCCGCCTTGGCGAACTTCGCGCCTTTGCGAGATGCGTTTCCTCCGGTTATGCAACATTTCCACTCCAGATCTTTACCTTCTTCGTCCGCGCCCAGCGTGCGCGGCTACAGTTTGGTTTCACATGCGCCCCGAGCCCTTCACGATGCGTTCACGCTTCACCGCCACACGTAAACGGATACACATACCCGACCCGCTTCGTCCGATCTGCTCCGATGATGCGCCCGGGCTTCCTCAGCGGCCCAGATCACGATGAAACGAGACCCATTGTTGGCGGCGGCGGTGCATGGGGTTCTCCACCTCAAACGTACGCAAGGTGCGTCCCTGAGCCGTTTTCACTTTAACGGTATACCGATCCAGGTCGGCGGGGGCGTGGACCCGGCCGATATGGAACCAGCGGGGCAACGTTTCCCAGCGACGGGTATCCGGTTGTTCGAGAAGTCCGAATAGGATAAACCGCACAAGGTCACCGGCCCAGGCATCATTTTTTGATTCCACGGCTTGCGCGATGCCTTCTTTGATGACGATTCGGGTTATGGCGCGGGCCGCATCACGCAGGGCTCGAATGCGCTCGGTTTCCGCCCGCAAATACGCGATATCGGTCAGCGGATAGGTGCGTCCGGCATACTGGCCGTCGATGTAGATTTCGGCATAGATGCCGGGTTGTGCGCCCCCGCGATGGCCGAGACGGCCCGTGTCACCGGGGGCCCGGCCGAATTGCAAGCCCACCACGAGTTCGTGCGTCCAATCCGGTGGCTGCTGATGCGCCGGTTCCGACCGCGGCTGAGGCCAAATCTGTTCGACCCGCTCGGTCTCATTGGTTTCGTTCGAATCCGGAGCAGGTGGCGGGGCATAGGAAATCCGGCCGGTATCGGCATCGATATTCAGATGCGCGGCCGCTTCGTCCGCCAACCGATATTGCAGCGCGGCATTGGAGGGGTCATCAATCAGCTCCAGGGCCAAGCCGGCGAGGTAGCGGGAATAGGGTTCATCGGGAAAATTTCCGCGATTATCTTCGGCCAAGGACGCAATAATCCGGCGCGCCTCAATCGCCGCATTATCCCAGTTCCCAATCGAGAAGTGGTTGTGCGCCGTCATTGCATGGAGCAGCGTCCGCTCGTAGGGGTAGCCGACAAAATCGCGGATATTGTCATTGATCAGCAACGAGCCCGCCCCGCGGCTGATGCTATACCGCTCCAGCTCAACCAAATAATCGAATGCCCGGATAAAATCCTCAGAACTGGACTCGAATTCGCCCAGCGCCTGGCGAATCGTCCCCCGTTCCATCAGAAACAGCACTCGATCCCGTCGCGGCGGATCACGCTCCGCCAGGGACGCTTCGGCCTCGGTCAGTTCGCCGGAATAGAACTGGCTGCGCGCCTGATTCAGGGATTGTGTCGCACAACCAGTTCCGAGCAGGCCGAGTGCGCCCAACAAGACGCCCCGGCCCAACCAGGCGGCCACGCTCGACCGGTTGCGGGACATGCGATTACCACCCAATCAGCGGCTGTCGCGCCTCGCGAGCGAATTCCCGTTCCGAGGTCCAAGCCAACAGGCCGGTCTCCAAGTCTGTGACTTCCAGCGTCAGCTTGTAGTAGCGCCGAACCGTTTTCGATACGCGCACTTGCCGCGGTGAGCGGTCGGCCATTTCCGTCAATGATCCCGAGACCATATACCGCGCACCCAGTTGCTGACCAATACCAACCTGTGTTTCCGGCGTCGCTTGCGCCGCTTGATAGCCCTGTTCGCGTAGCAGGTCTTCCCGGCGCTGTTCGTTCACAAACTGGATGTTTCCGGTGCGGAACAACAAGGTCCTGAGCCGGTCCGTCAGGTTGCGTGTGTCCATATATTCACTGGTGCGATTTTGCACCCCGGCGATCATCATGATCGGCGGTTGCGGATGGTTTGTAATGAAGGGGCTTGATCCCAATTCATTGGCAAAGCTTTCCGTGATTTGACGTAGGTCCGTGAAACCAAACCGTTCATCCATGGCTTCCGCATCATCCAGATCCACCCCAGCGGTTTGCGCCCGAAAAGCTGCGCACCCGCTCATCAATGTTACGCATGCCACCATCACACTCAACTTACCCACGCTCTTCCATAGACTATTCATAATATGCTCCTTGTCATTCATCCTGCCGCCTGCCCTGGGTTGCGCTATCTCAATAGACGCTGAATACCCCCCCACTATTCAATCTCCCATCGCGAATATCAAGATCACAACGCAGATGATGAAGGTGTACCTCCACGCAGAAAGGCGGCGCGTGCTGATCAAAGACGGTGCATACGTTCCTTTGGACTGCGGCGCTGCGCGCCGCTTTGGACTTCCTCGCGTTTTCTCGCGGCTCGGCGGGACGCCTCGCCCTACCGATCCCGTCACGCGAAGGGGCGAATCCTCTGGATGAGCCGTGAAAGTGGACCGAGCGTGATCCGAATATGAACCCGCGCTTTCTCCCACACGATCTGAGTTGCCGCCTACCGCGCCCAGCGTGCGCGGCTACAGTTCGGTTGCGAATGAGACGGAGTTTATTGGTTACAATCTATTGTCCGCACGCACCTTCTGAGGGATCACACGTACCCGCCACACTTAACCGGATACCCTTAATCGATCCGCTTCGTCCGAACAGTATCCGGGCACGCGCACTCGCTTTCTCCGCGGCGTCGCAGAGCTCCGCCCTCCGCCCCCCCCAGAAAGACAACGCGTGCTGATCCGAATATGCGTTCGTTGCAATTGAACGTGCATGGCCATCATCCAAAGCGCCGCCGAGCGGCGCACTCCAAGGACGGGGCATACGTTCCTTTGGACTGCGGCGCTCTGCGCCGCTTTGGACTTCCCCGACGCATAACAAGTGCTTGCGGTGTGCGCGGAGTCCGCTATTCTGCACTGCATTGGACGTACGTCATCATGGTCGGACCCTATCTCAGCCAGACACAGACCCAGCAACAGCGCCTGCAAATGGTGTTGGCGCCGCAGTTGCGTCAATCGTTGGAATTCCTGCAAGTCCCCTTGCTGGAACTGCGCAGCCTCGTCCAACAAGAACTCGAACAAAACCCGACGCTCGAAGAGCGATTGGCCGATAGCGACCGGATCGAGGTGGAAACCCCGGCCCTCGAGCCAAAAGACGAGGAGTCCGTCAAGGATTTCGGTGAAGAATACGAGCTATTGGCCCAGATCGACGATGACTGGAACGACTTCTTTCGTGAGACTACGCCGAAGACGAAGGGATCCCGCGAAGAAGACGAGCAACGTAAACACTTTCTCGACTCCATTTCCCAGCCGGAATCGTTACAGGAACATCTGCTACATCAATTGGCCTTAACCGACCTGTCTCCAATAGATCGGCAGTTGGGCGAATTGCTGATCGGTCACATCAACGAGGATGGCTACTTGGCGGTGCTCCTAAGTGAAGTGGCCGATACGCAAGGGATCCCGTTGGCGCAGGTCGAGCAGGTACTAAAGGTGATCCGCGATTTCGACCCGATCGGCGTGGGGGCCTTTGATCTGGTCGACTGCCTCGTCTTCCAAATCACCCGCGACCAGCAGGGCGGATCCCTCGCCGAGCGCATTGTTCGCGATCACCTGGACGAATTAGCCGCCCATAAATATGCGGCCATCGCCCGCCAACTCAAGGTTCCCATCGCTGAGGTGCAGCAGGCGGCGCACTACATCGCCACACTCGATCCGCATCCGGGCCGCCGGTTCGCCGTCGAAACCGCCGCCTATGTCGTCCCTGAGGTGACCGTGCAGAAGGTCGATGATCGCTACATCGTCACCCTGAACAACGAGCAATTGCCGCATCTCCGCATCAGCAAACACTACCGCACCCTGATGGAGTCCGCCTCGACGAGCCCCGAGGTGAAGCAGTACATTATCGAAAAGATCCGGTCCGGTGCGTTCATGATCAAGAGCATTCACCAGCGGCAACGCACCATCCAGAATATCGCAGTTGAAATTGTCCGGGTCCAGGAATCGTTTATGGAACACGGCGTCAAGGAGTTGAAGCCGTTGACCATGTCCGAGGTGGCCGGGGTGCTCGACATTCACGAAACCACCGTCAGCCGCGCTGTATCCGGCAAGTACATGCAAACGCCGCAAGGCGTGTACGAGATGAAATACTTCTTCACACCCGGCTACAAGACCGCCAGTGGCGAAACGGTATCGAACAAGAGCGTCAAGGACCGGATCGATCAATTGATTGCCGCGGAAGACCGGGCCAAACCCCTATCCGATCAAGCCCTTGCCGACCGGTTAAAGCAAGAGGGGCTCAACGTCGCCCGTCGCACCGTGGCCAAATACCGGGAAGAATTGAAGATTCTGCCCTCCCACCTGCGCAAAGGCTGAGTCACTTGATCATTCTGCAGAACACGGAAT
>SKLK01000232.1 GCA_007123265.1 Kiritimatiellia bacterium | reverse complement strand
CGATTATGGCCGGCAGTTTGTTTATTCCGTTTTTTGCCGGGGCGTTGCAGGGACTTCAAGCCTTTCTTTGGATGGCAATCCACGGGCAAGTCTGGGCGGTTACGCGGTTTGGTGTGGCGCTGCTGTGTCTGGCATGGATTGGTCGGTCGGCCTTTAGCGGATTGGTGGCTCAGGCGATCGCCGTTGTCGCCAGTGTGGCCGTGGGACTCTGGGCCATTCGACGGGCCTACCGTCGGCCGACTGTGCCAGTTATAGCGCCGGTCGGTGGCTGGAGCTATTTCCTCTGGTCTCTGTGCGCCTTGGCGGGGTATGCGGTGTTGATGAATGCCGACGTCGCGCTGGTAAAAATATTCTTTTCGCCAGAGGATGCGGGGGAATTTGCGCAAGCGGCAACGATTGCGCGTAGCATCGTCTTTCTTCCCGTTCCAATCGCCGCGGCGATGTTCCCGAAGGTTGTTTCGGCGGGCTTGTCCACCGCTTCGGATCGAGTCATCTTGGTCAAGTCGGTGGTATTTACGGGCAGCTTGATCCTTTTCGCGGGAGTGGCCTGCACGCTGGCTGCTAGTCCGATCTGGCGATTCTTCACCGGCGAATCGCCCACACCGGATGCGCTGCGTCTCGTGCGCTGGATGATCTGGGCCCTATCGCCACTCGGTTTGACGTTCTTGCTGATGAATTTTGAATTGGCTCAACGCCGATTTCGCGCACCGCTCAGCCTGTTGCTCTTGGCCGCAGCTTATATCGTGGGTGTATCGATCTGGCATGATACGTATTGGCAAGTCTTAACCCTGATTACAGGTCTAACTATAACCTCACTGCTGTTGATGAGCGTCGATGTGATGCGCGGAGGCTCAAAGCGGTCCGCCGAGCCGTGAGAAAACCGTAAGGGAACTCCAAAGCGGCGCGCAGCGCCGCAGTCCATACGCACGAGTTAAGTGCCTTTGGATGTTGGCCAGACACATTCAATTGCAGCGAACCCACCATCGGATCAGAATCCGTTGTCTTCCTCAATGGAGGGCGGAGCTCTGCGACGCCGGGAGGAAGCGCGGGCTTATGTTCGGATCGCGATCATTTATTTTGCTCGGCTCATCCGGAGGATTCGCCCCACCTTTGCGTGACGGGATCGGTAGGGCGAACCGTCCCGGTGAGCCGCTGTAGCGGCGCGCAGCGTCGCAGTCCATACGAACGAGTTCAGCGCCTTTGGAGTGCGCCGCTCGGCGGCGCTTTGGATGATGGCCAGACACGTTCAATTGCAGCGAACCCACCATCGGATCAGAATCCGTTGTCTTCCTCAATGGAGGGCGGAGCTCTGCGACGCCGGGATGATCCCGCCATCTGTGCCAGCCACTCGACCCACAACTTCTTTCGCTTTACGTTTCGTCCAGACTGTGGATGATAGCGTATATGCAATACGCTGTTAGGAGCTACCGATGACAACTACCAATCCTCCGCCCACGAAACCGCCGGTGCCCGACAGCGGTTTATCCCGCAAGACGTTGACCGTGCTGTTTCTCATCTCGCTCACGGCCGTTGGCGTCGTTCTCTACTTAGTGTTTCGACCCGACGCATCCACGCAGGAAATCATCCTGTCCTCGGTGGAGGTGGACACGCCACAGGCGATTGATCTCAACGTGATGGAGGTGAAGGACACATTGGATAACCCGGATGTGCAGGCCCGCGAGGGGTATCGATACAAGGTATTGATTACCGATCTGGCGCGCGAGGGTGCATCAGGGATCACACGCATTGGCGGGTTGGTCACATTCGTGCCGAATGTGGAGGTGGGCGAGGTGGTCGTTATTGAATTGACGAGCATTCGCCGAACCACGGCGCATGGTGTGGTTCTTGAACGGATCGCCCGGGAGGTGGACGTCCCGACGACCGATGCCCCGACCGAGCGGAGGCGCGAGCGGGATACGTCCCCCGCAGTCGATGCGTTAACCATGGAAGGGCAGATCTTTCGAGGCACGGTTGAGGATACGGGGCGTGACGGCGATGGGATCGTTTTCGTCGATGGCAAAGTAGTTTTTGTCGAAGGGTCCAGGCTAGGGGAACATGTCGAGTTTCGTGTGGTCGAGGATATGGGCCGATTTGCCCGCGCGATCATCGTCCGTGTATCGGACGAGCCCTTTGAGCCGGTTGCCGAGGCGGCCCCTGCCGCTGCTCCTAGCCCGGATCCCACGCGTCGCCCAAGGGAGCGGGAGTTGCCGGTTTCGCTGGGCGATGAGTACGAGGTGGTGATTACAGATCAAGCCCGACGCCAACCGGAGCGGGACGGAATTACCCGCATTGATGGTCTGGTGGTGATCGTTGAACAGGCCCAGCCGGGACAGCGCGTGCGTATTCGCATCACCGAACTCATGCGATCCAGTGCCTTAGCCGAAGTCATTGAGGTGCTGAACGTGGATTCTGACTGAAAAGCGCTATGGCCCGTATTTTGACAGAGGAATCCTCACTGACCCGGCGCCGGACATCGCTGGAGAAGGAGACGCGTGTCCTGCAGCGCTTATTGCGAGTTGAGGCGGGATTGGCTCTGTTGCTTACGCTGGCGGGCGCCGGGGTGTGGATTTGGAAGGGGACCGGCACGGTGTTGGGACTGGGATTGGCGATGGGGGTGTTCTATGTGGCCCATCGTCTACGGATTCAACAGAATAGCCGCGAGGAAAAGATTGTTCAAGCTGGGCTGCGCGGCGAAGTAGAGGTCACTCGTCAACTGGCCGAGTCGCTGGACAACGAGCACTATATATTGAACGACTTGTTGATCAAACATGGCCGCAAAACGGCGCAGATCGATCACTTAATCGTTTCCCCGCGCGGTCTGTTCGCGATCGAAACAAAGAACTGGCGGGGCCATATCGCCGGTCATGAGGATGAGGCGCGCTGGACGCAAACGAAAGAGCCAGGCATGGCACCGCTGAAGGTGTTTAACCCGATTCGCCAAACGAAACGACATGTGGACCTCCTGCGACAGGCCCTGCTCGGTGCGGGGATCGATTGGCCGGACATCTTTTCAGTGGTCGTTTTTTTGTCACCCAAGACGACTTTTGATGTGCCCGACGCCACTATTCCCGTATTGCGTCCCCAGGAGGCCGTTCGCTTTATTGCGGAGCATGAAGGCGGCAGAGCCTATACCGAAGCGGAGGTTTCGGCATTGGTCAATTGGTTGATGAGGTCGAAATGAGTCTGAACCGGGCCATACGCTGGCTGATCATCGGCGTCAACACGCTGGGGATGGCCGGATTTCTGTTTTGGTTGATCTTCAGCCGTGAACGTATCTTTTATACGCAGGAAGGCATCCTTTATTTCCTGCCCTTTTTGCCTTTCTTCTTCGTTTACTTTTACGTGTTTCGAACGCCGCCCGCCGAAGAGGATATCGATGACTAATTTCTTCGTACTACATCAAGGACATAGGAGATAGCGCATGGAACGAGGTGTCAAATTGCTCACACGGATTATGGCCGTGGCCCTGTTGATGGGGGCCGCGGTAATTCTCTTGCATCCGGATTATCGCGACACGTTCCGGGCCATGTGGTGGGGCGATATCGAGGATTCGGCCATATGGATGTCGAATCGGGGTTATTACAGCGAAGTCGTTCATGATATGGAAGCAATGTATGAAGTGGCAGAGTAAGATCATCGGCGGAAGCTACCTTTATATCAGCGGTATCGTGGTGGCGATGTTGCTGCCACTGGACCCGGCATGGCTGCCCCTGTTGCGTATCAGCGCCGGGCTGGCACTCGGAGCGACCGCGTGCTTGCTGGCTTGGGCGATGTGGCAAGGTGCGGAGCGTCCTCAGCCTTGGATGCAGTGGATTTGGCCCCTGTTGGCGTTGGGTGCGGTGCTGCTTGGCTATACGCGCTATACAAGCGCCAATACGGTTCCGGACATGGTTGTTGGCGAAATACGGATTACGGCGGATGCCCGCGAATGGCGTCAAACCGTGCCGCTGACCGATACCAGCCGTTTGCGTTTGGTCAAGGAAGTCGAAATGGATCGCGACCTGCAATTCCGTGTGGTCGGCGAATTGGATGCCCGCTTGGCTGTCCAAGATGATGATGGCCGGCATCTCATGGATGCGGATGGTCGCTGGAAGTTTCGCAAGGCACGTATGCCAATCACCAGCGAAGTTGTTACGCTATCCGCCGATGATCCCGTGGGCACGGAGTATGCAGTCGTCCAGCCGTTTAGCCGGGTCACCGGGATCGAATGGCTGGAAACCCCCACGACAGCGGCCTTGCGCGTATACCGAATGTCCAATCATATCGGATCATTCGTGCGTCCCATGCGGGGGCAGTCGCCCGTGACCGTGTTGGGCCGGATTACCAGCGATCCCCGCGTTTACGATTATCAAACGGTGTTGATGGTCACGCCGGCCTTTATCCAGTTCCCAGCCAATGGGCCCTTTTATAAAGTGGAAGGAGGTGACATTCAGGTGACGCTGAATCCGCGCATGGAGGGGTACAGTCAATTTGCCCAGACATCCGCCTATGGCGCCGATGTGCAAATTCGCGGCGAACTGACTGTCGCCCGTGCGGAATCGAATCCTGGCGGGTTCAATGCCCGCCAATTCATGCAGAATTATAATATTTATGGATTAATGCGACCGTTTCAGCCGCGCGGAGAACCCCCGCCCATGACGATGATTATCCCCGAGGGCTCCGAGTCCGTGCGCGCCGGACATCCGCTGGTTTCTTTCTCATTGGGGTTACGTGATCGAATTCTATTGCTGTTCAAAAGTACCATGCCGTATCCGCAATCCGCGTTTTTGGGCGGCGTGACGCTGGGCCTGCGATATGGCCTGCAAGGGGCGCAGTTCCCTGGCGAACACGACCGGGGCGCTTGGGCCAGCCGTGTGGGGCTGGGGCCAAGCGAAGCGCAAATCGTAGCGGATTTCCGTTATTCAGGGGTGAATCACGTATTGGCTGTTTCGGGGTTGCATGTGACGATTTTGACCGTCATGTTCGTGGCGATCTTCTCGCTGCTGAAATTCCCGAAACAAGTGTTTGTGCCATTCGTCATCTTCGCGTTGGTGGTGTTCGCGATTATTACCGGCGCCCGCCCGTCCACCTTGCGCGCCGTGATCATGAATAGCCTGTTTCTGATGACTTGGGGCTACCTCGATAAAGGGCTGCTTTCATCGGTGTTAATCGGCGTTCCCGTGGCCGCCTTTCTGATCCTACTCCACAACCCGCTGGTGGTGGTCGATCCGTCCTTCACCTTGTCTTTCGGTGCAATCTTGTCGCTGGCGTTGATCACGATGCCGACGCACGAGATTCTGTCGACCCTCCGCAGCAACCGGTTTCTCGTCGTGCTGATCTTTGTCGGTGCCACGACAGCAATCGGCATTGTGCATTGGGCATTGATCACTACGCCGCTATTTATCTTCCCGTGGCTCGCTTTTGCTGTCGTGGTCTTTCAAGTGGCCAAGCGACTAGAGCAGCAGGGATGGAAGTTGTCGGATCGGTTTGCGTTCAGCGGTTTACCGGAGGGAGTAAGCACGTTTGTTGCCGCTCAAGTGGCGATTCAGGTGGGCATGATGATCCCGTTGTCGGCCTACTACTTCGTCCGCTGGCCGTTTGCCGGTGCCTACGCCAATTTAATTGCCATTCCATTGATCGGTGTGGTCGTGCAATTAGGCGCCATCGGCGGGCTGCTTGGCCTGATTCCCATCGTTGGTCCCTACATCACCTTATTGCTCAACGCGGCGAACTGGATCTTCGCATCATTCTTCCTCTGGTTGGCACACGTGGCGTCGTTGATCTTTCCCTATCCCTTCGCGCGCCGACCGCGCGTAATCGAAATTGTGGTCTACTACCTCTTCATTGCTGCGTTTATCTGGCATAAGCCTCTTTGGAAATGGATCAAGGGCGTCTGTGCGAAGCGGCAGTGGAACGCGCCTTCGGCACCGGCGATGTTCGCGGTGGCACTGGCCGCCATTGCCACCGTGCCCCTGTGGGTGACACCGCCGCGCGATACGCGTCCGGACGGAATGCACATGACCTTTTTCGAGGTCGGCTATGGATCAGCGATTCTGGTTGAATCCCCGGGTGGCCAGCGAATTTTGATTGATACCGGGTTTGTCGAACATGAACGTGGACGCCGCAATCAAGCCGAACGAACAATCCTGCCCTATTTCTCGCACGCGGCTATTCGGCGATTGGACGGACTCATCGTGACCTCGCCACTGCCTGAACGAGCGGCCGGAGCTGCTACGCTGCTGGAACATATGCGTATCAATACACTGGTGTTGCCGCCGATGATGGCGGGCGTAGAGCCAGGAATGACGTTTGATGAGTTCATCGGCCTCTTTGGACCCGCGTCACACGTGGCCGCCGCCTATCCGATAGAGCGGTTGGAAGGCATGTACCACGAATGGCTGGGCCATCCCCGCTGGTCCCAGCGAGCGGCCTTGGTGCCGGCGATGCAGACCCGGGGCCCCCACTTGGCCAACCGACTGTCTGGTCGCCATATGGTTACCCGCGCAGTGGGGCCCAGTGACGTATTGTTTGAGGAAATGGTGGAGGACGTCCCCTTCCGCATCGAGGTGTTGTCGCCCGATCCGCGCCCCTTTACGCAGCACGTGATCGAAAATCACGGCCTCGCCTTACGCGTCGTGCATGGCGATGTGGCGGTGTTGATTCCTGGGCACCTGCACTACGAGGGGCAATACCGGCTGGCCCACGCCTGGCACGAGGATCAGTTGCGGGCGCAAGTGCTGGTCGTGCCTCATCTAGGTAGCGCCAATCCCACCCGCCAGGATCGACCGGCCAGAAGCCATATCGAGCGGGCCTTGAACCAGTATTCGGCTCCGCTAATGGACCGGGCGCAAACGGAATGGGCCATATTCCAGTTCGGGGAGCCCCGCGGAGTGCTGGGTGAGGCAGGCCCCACCGCGCGAAACATCGCCGACTTGACTCGCCAGTTTTATCGGGCCCGATTGGGCACCGATCGCGTGCTCAGCACGGATCAGGATTTGGCGATCATGCTTCACTCGGACGGCCGGTCTGTTCACATGGACACCCAATCGCAACGCAACCGGGCGAGGGGAGGGGAAGATGATGCCGTCTCCGATCTATCCATTGGTCTGTGAGGAGAACCCTGTTGAATCCCGTCTATCCCTTGCTGTTTAAGCCGGTCTACCAAAATTATATTTGGGGCGGAGACCGCATTCCCCGTACCTTCAATCGTAAGCTGCCGGATGGGATCTATGCCGAGTCGTGGGAAGTGTCCGACCGGCCGGAAGGCATGAGCGTGATCGAAAATGGTGCGCTTGCTGGACAATCACTCGCAGAGGTGATCCAGCGGGAGCCGGAAACCTACGTCGGCGCTGTCGGAGACGGCCATCGGTTCCCGCTTTTGATCAAGTTGATCGATGCCCGCGAAACCTTGAGCGTGCAGGTGCACCCCAACGATGAATCCGCCGAACTTTGCGGCGGCGAAGCGAAGACGGAGATGTGGTATGTATTGGCGGCGGATGACGGGGCATGCGTATATGCCGGATTGAAGCCGACCGTTTCAGAAAAGGTGTTTCGGGAAGCCGTAGAGCACAACAGCCTCGGGGAGCTCTTGAACGTGTTGCCGGTCAAGGCCGGTGACGCCATTTTTATGCCGGGTGGCCGGGTGCATGCGATTGGGGCGGGCTGCCTGCTTTTAGAGGTACAGCAAAATTCGAACACCACCTACCGTATCTACGACTGGGGCCGTGTTGGGGCGGATGGTCAACCCCGTCCCTTGCATCTCGAGCAAGCCTTGAGTGTAATGGAGTGGTCGGATGCGACGCCTTCCCGGGTGGAACCCCGGCTGCTTGGTCATATGGAGCAAAATGAGTTGCGCGAAATACTCGCCTGCCCACTATTCCGAATGGAACGGTTGACCCTTAAGGAAGCGTGGCCCACCGCGCACGACGGCCTGTCGTTTCAGGTCCTCTTCGTGCAAAAGGGCGCGGTGAGTGTGTGTACGGATACGGATGAGGTGAAACTGCAAGCCGGCACCTGTTGCATGATACCCGCCGCGTTGACCGCCTATTCGATTGATGTGGAGGAAGCGGCGGAAGTGCTTCGGATCACGGTCCCGCAGTAGTCGTTGCCGAATCCGGGTAAAAGATCCAGAACGCCATCGCGGGACTTGCTATCCGTGACCGGCTCAGGCAACATCGCGACGTTTTTACGCCCCCGGGAGGAAGATTGATTATGTTACCCATTCGAAATATAGCCATTATTGCGCACGTGGATCATGGCAAAACGACCTTGGTCGACAAACTGTTGCGCGATGGCGGGGCCTATCGCGAAAACCAGATCATTGAGGATCGGGTCATGGACTCGATGGATCTGGAACGGGAAAAGGGCATTACCATTAAAGCCAAAAATGCCTCCGTGTTCTACCGCGATACGACCATTAATATTGTCGACACGCCGGGCCACGCCGACTTTGGCGGTGAGGTGGAGCGGATCATGAAGATGGTCGATGGGGTCCTGCTGGTCGTCGATGCCTATGAAGGGCCGCAGGCACAGACACGCTTCGTCATGCGTAAAGCCATTGAGAATGGATTGAAACCAATCGTCGTGATCAATAAAATCGATCGCGAACATGCCGATCCCCACATGGTGCATGACCAGGTTCTTGAATTGCTGTTGGAACTACATGCGACCGAGGATCAGTTCAACGCCCCCTTTGTGTATGCCAGTGCCAAGGAAGGGTTTGCCATTCGGGAGTTGGACGATCCACGTCAGAACATGACCCCGCTGCTGGATACCGTGATTGAACACATTGCGCCACCGGAAGCGGATCCGCAGGCACCCTTTAAAATGCTGGTCAGTAACCTGGACTGGAACGACTACGTCGGTCGGATTGCGATTGGCAAGGTCTTGGCGGGCTCCGTAAAGATGGGCGACACCATTACGTGTATCCGAAAAGATGGTACCCGTGAGCGCAAGGCGATCATGAAGATCTTTCATTTCAGCGGTACCCAGTCCTCCGAATTCGCCACCGGCGACGCAGGGGATATCGTCGGTATTGCGGCGTTCGATGAAGTGGGCATTGGCGAGACGTTGGCGCTCGACGAAAAGGCCGACCCGATTCCCTTCGTTGATATCGACCCGCCAACCATTCAAATGCGTTTTTGTGTGAATGATGGTCCCTTGGCCGGTCGCGACGGCAAGTATGTGACGACCCGGCAATTGCGGGAGCGACTCTATCGCGAAACCCGAACGAACATATCGTTGCAAGTAGAGGACACGGATCAAGCCAACATCTTTACGATCAGCGCCCGCGGGGCTATGCAAATCGCCGTGCTGGTGGAAACGATGCGTCGCGAGGGATACGAGATGTGCGTGTCCAGACCGCAAGTAATCTTGCATAAGGAACATGGCCAAACGCAGGAGCCCTACGAGACACTATGGATCGAGACACCGGACGACGGACTGGGCGATATCATGCAAAACCTGGCGACCCGCAAGGGGCAGATTGTCGACATGAAACACCAGACGCACGGTGTCGCACTGGAGTGTGTCATCCCGACCCGGGGATTGATCGGGTTTGAGACGGATCTCGTCAACCTGACCAGCGGTCGGGCCGCGATGTCGCACATGTTTAAGGAGTATGGTCCCTATGCGGGAGATATTCGTACCCGGTTTTCCGGGACGTTGGTCGCGATCGAGTATGGCACGTCCACCTATTTTGCCCTCGAGACGTTGCAGGAGCGCGGGCGCCTATTCATTGGCCCCGGCGAGGAAGTCTATGAAGGAATGATTATCGGTGAGAACTCCCGCGCCGACGATCTGCCGGTCAATCCCACCCGTACCAAACAACTATCCAATGTCCGCAGTCAAGGGGAGGGGAAGGTGACCCCGTTGGAACCGCCGGTAAAGATGTCACTGGAGCGCGCGATCGAATATATCGCCGATGATGAGTACATTGAGGCCACGCCGAAAGCGTTACGCTTGCGAAAAAAGATATTGAATGCCACGCAGCGCAAACGTGCTGCGCAAGCGCGAGGCGCTCAGGCCTAACGCCAACCGCCGACTGGGCTAGGGGCAAGACCATTGCGCCGATTGAATGCCGAAGGACCGTCGTTTGACCGATAACGAATGGTGGTTTATGCTAGGCCGCGATGAAACGCGTGATCAAGAATCCCAAGCTGTGGGTTCCCTTGTGGGGGAGCTTGATTTTCATGTTACTCCTTCCAACGACGTGTATGCTGCGTCATTACTCAGCGCGTCGTAATATCAGCGTGTGGGATGATGTCCAACAGCGTATCGTGGATGGCGATCAGTGGTCCTTCAATCTCTTAAGCGCCGATGAAGTGGCGGATGCGTTGGTCGAAGCGATCATATTCATTGAGTCCAGCGGAGATCCCACCCAGGTGGGCGCGGCCGGTGAACGCGGGCTGATGCAAATCATGCCGGGCACATGGGCGGACATGACACGGCGAAAATATGGGCAGCCAATCTCATTCGACCGGGCTTTTGAACCGGCCTTAAATGAAGCCATCGGGCGCTATTATCTGGCCTATCTGCAGGAATTCTTACACAACCATCGAAACCAGTGGCGCTCGGACGAGCGGTCGTTACTTTTGGCCTGCTACAATGGGGGGATGGGACGAGTGTCTGCTGCAGGATTCGATGTGCGGCGCTTGCCGCGTTCGGTCCAGCAATATGCCCGGCGCGGCGCTGAGCTGCACGATGAATTACTAGCTCAACGAATGCGCGGACAAATCGCCGATCACCAATAGACCGTTTCCCCGAACAACACTTCGAGTCGGCAGGTGATCAATGCTGACATCTTGAAGTCGTGATCGCGTCGAAAGGCGATGCCGGGCGCCACCTCGTAATAAATCCAATCGCGAAAGGCGCGCTGTCGCCATCGGATCGCACCTTCAAAATTGTCGGCATTGATGCGGGGGCGCGTGTGGCCAAGAATCTCCAACTCGAAGGCAATCACGGTCTCCTCATCCCGGATATGGAAGATGTTGAACGTTTGTCGCAAATTGACGCCCTTACTGGTTTCTGACCACGTGGCGGACGGGCTTAAACGAACGAAATGCTGGTCGTCTAAGCGGCGTTCAGCATCAAATCGCGTGGTTTCTCCAAATCCACGGTCCTCGAACCAAAAGAAGGTTTGCGTAACCCGGTACGACCAGTCCTCGATGCTCCACTCGCGTCGGGCGCGAAGCCGGATCAGCGGGGAGGGGCCACGTCGCCAGCGAAGACCGCCATCAATGTTCACCCGGGTGCGGGTCGTGCGTTGCGGGACGTAACGTAACCCGGCAAAGATCGATTTGTCCTCTTCGGTCGTTTCGGGCACATCCTGGAACCCCTCGCGAATATCGCGCTCTCGCGTGTCCGAGTCCAAAAACAACTGCAATCGATTGCGGAAATAGGGCATGGCAATACGCCCGCTGGCACTCATGGTGATGGTGAAGTCTTCACGGTCCTCGTAGCGGATTCGTGTGGTCAAGCGAACTTGTGTGCGATCCGTTTCCTCCAGAATACGGTCATCGGCAAAGAAGCGGTCCAGCGCATCGGTGGTATTCAGCACCGTCCGGGATATGCGTTCATGGTAGGTATCGACCTCGTTCATCACCTCCATGTCGCGCGTCAGTGTTTGTATCCCTTGCCCAACGGCATACCGTGTGCACAGGACGGTGATAAGGAACAGGCACCACCAGCCACGCACACTGCGATGGGGGCCGGTCATTGCGCGTTCGCCTCGATCCCGAGGTGTAGGCGACGGGGCACCAGGGCCCCGGGGATCTGGATCATCGCGCAAAACACTGTTTAAGCGCCGGCGCCAAGGCCGCCTTGGAACGGTTTAGGATATACAGATGAATGCCCGGCACACCGGCGTTCAGCAACTCCCTAATCTGTTGCACGGTCCAGTCAAGGCCGATTTGCTCGGCCGCATCGGTATCATCGCCAGCTTGCGTAAGCTGCTTAACCAACCGGGGTGGCAGTGATGCCTTGCACATCGTGGCCATGCGTTGCAGTTGGCGCAGCGAGATCGGCGGCAACAGCCCGGGCACTATCGGAGCACGTATGCCCCAAGCCCGGCACGTGTCGCGAAACCGGAAAAAGACCGCGTTATCATAGAACAATTGCGTGGTGATGTATGCGCCACCCGCATCCACTTTGTCCTTCAGATACAAAATGTCCGATTCAGGTGATAGCGCTTCCTGATGCGTCTCGGGATAGCCGGCCACCCCACAACACATGTCCGGGTAATGCTTTTTGATGAAGCGGACCAAATCCACGGCATAGGCCAATCCCCCCGGATGTTTGCGGAACTTGGCTTCGCCCTGCGGAGGATCACCGCGCAAGGCCATGATGTTGCGTATGCCCATGCCATGAATTCGGTCCAGCAAAGCCTTTAATTCGTCACGGCTGGACCCTACACAGGTCAAGTGATGCACCACGGGCTTCAACCCCTGCGCCTGCAAGTGGTCGCATACATCCAATGTTCGCTGTTGGGTGGATCCCCCCGCACCGTAGGTGACGGTGACAAAATCCGGTTGCGTAGGCACCAGCTGCGCGATGACCTGGTCCAAGGCCTGCATGCCGGCGTCATCCTTGGGCGGGAAAAATTCATAGGAAAGCAAGGGCTTTCGGGCCGCTGCAATCCGCTCGCTAATGGTCGCGTGTTCCATATCCTCTGAGACTATACGTTGACGAAATCACTGCCGCAAGGGGCCGGTAGGTTTAACCGATTCGGATGCAAATAAAATCGCGGCCGTTGCCGGCCGCGATTCCTGCACTAGAAACGAATCCGGGCCTATGCAGCCCGTCCACGCTTACTTGCTCGGCAGAATGGCGTCCTTGGCCGCCTTGGCAATACGAAACTTTAAGACTTTCTTCTTGGGAATCTTGATCGTTTCGCCTGTCATCGGATTCCGGCCCGTACGCGCTTTGCGGTCTACCACCACTAGCTTGCCGATACCGGGAATCGTGAAGCCCAATTTCGCACCTTTGTAAGCCTGCGCAGCCAGATTGTCCAAAATAGCGGCGGCTTGCTTTTTGGTTACGTCGCCCGCTTCTGCGAGTTCAGCGATAATTTGGGTCTTCGTTTTCGGTTTTGCTTTAGCCATGTTGGGCACTTCCTTTCCTTCCGGTTAATGACTGAGTTCAGCAGCGGCACATCCGCGACGACACAAGTCTTAGCGAAGAGACTAGCGGATCAGGGTCGGAATGCAATAAGAAAATGAGGGATGACCCTGTAAATAAAGGGTCATCCCTGATGTTTAATCTACATCAGCGCGTGCACAAGCATGGCCATGAGAATGCCGAGGAGCATCCCGAAAAAGACCTCGTAGCGGGTGTGGCCCAGTAGTTCCGCCAGCTTCTTCTCCGAAAAATGATGCTCCTTGAACAACTCCTCCACAATCTGATTCAACAAGCGGGCCTGCTGCCCGGCGGCGCGGCGAAAACTTTGGGCATCAAACATGACGATCAACGCAAAGCCCAGCGCAAGGGCAAAGACCGGGTCGGCAAATCCCCGGGAAATACCGATCGAGGTCGCTAAAGCGCTGACCATGGCGGAATGCGAGCTGGGCATTCCACCAGTACTGACAATGACGTAAAAGTCTATTTTGCGAGTCCGCAAATAATGGAATCCAAATTTCATCGCCTGAGCGAGAAGCCAACCCAAAAAGGCGCTGACAAAAGCTACATTAGAAAATATAGACTGACTCATGGTTCTCTCATCGATCGTTCGTTTTCGTATCCGCCCCTAGACATCCTTTCGCAGATGAGTATACTCATCGGACGTGCAATAACCTAGCATAACTAAACCAAACGAACAGGAGGAGTATTAAATGGCCTTTGCTTTGCCCGAATTGCCTTACGCAAAAGACGCGCTGGAGCCCCATATCGATGCGCGAACGATGGAAATCCATCATGGAAAACATCATGCCACGTACGTGAACAATGTAAATGCGGCCTTGGAAAAGTATCCCGCGCTGGCCGACCAGCCGGTTGAACAATTAATTGCCGACCTCTCCGCTGTACCGGAAGACATCCGCACCGCTGTGCGCAATAACGGAGGCGGACACTACAACCATGCCCTATTCTGGACTGTCATTGGCCCTAACGCCGGCGGAGCACCCAGCGGAGATTTGGCCGCGGCGATCGATGCGGATCTGGGCGGATTCGATGCGCTCAAGGATGCGTTTGCCAAAGCCGGAACCACTCGTTTCGGCTCGGGGTGGGCCTGGTTGATCGTAGGTACGGACGGCAAACTGGCTGTGACATCGACCCCCAACCAAGACAGTCCGCTAATGAAGGGCGTCGCCGATGTTGAGGGTACGCCGATCCTGGGCTTGGATGTCTGGGAACACGCCTACTATTTGAACTATCAGAATCGCCGACCGGATTACATCGCGGCGTTCTGGAATCTAGTCAATTGGCATGCGGTGGCGGAACGATACAGCGCCGCGAAAGGATAAGCTGTCGTCGCCCCGGTACTGCGATGCGAGAACCAACGCAGGGAGTTGGTAGCGAGCGGGAAGGGCGGCAAGAACCATCAGCGACCGCCTGTGTTGTCTAGCAGCACAGGCGGTCTTCTGTTTTGCTAGCGCCAAAAGGAGGGCACGGCGATGACACAATGGGATGTTTTTTGGGGACTGGCCGTGCTTGGCATCTTCCTTTTGCTCGGGCGTATGTGGAAATCACGCGTCCGTGTGTTCGAATCCTTTTTTATACCCAGCTCCATTCTCGCCGGCATCCTGATTCTACTGCTTGGCCCACAGGTACTCGGTCGCGGGTTGGCGATGGTCCTGGAAGAGGGCCATCGACTCACCCACGGGCTGTTCCCGGAGTCGTTTGCCACGGTGTGGCGCAGTTTGCCCGGCTTATTAATTAGTGTGGTGTTCGCCGCCCTTTTTCTCGGTAAGCCGATTCCGGGAATCCGGGAAATCTGGTTCCGGGCCGGGCCGCAAGTCGTGTTCGGCCAATCGCTGGCTTGGGGACAATATGTGGTCGGAATCGGACTTTGTATGGCGGTGCTCACCCCCTTGTTCGGCACGAATGAATTGGCCGGTGCCTTGATCGAAATAGGCTTTGAAGGCGGGCACGGGACCGCCGCCGGTATGGCGGAGACCTTCCGTCAGTTGGACTTTGAAGAGGGGGCGGATCTGGCGCTCGGACTAGCGACGATCGGCTTGGTGTCCGGCGTCCTTTTAGGAACAGTGATGATCAATTGGGCCGTTCGACGCCGCCACATCGAGAGTCCCGGCACCGATCCCGTGCGTGCGCGGGATGTGAAAATGCCGTCGGGTATCGATAGTGACACGGTCAAGGATCTTGCCGAATTGAACTGGCAGCGGGAGCAGGAATCGCGCCCCACCGATCCGCTCTCCATTCATGTGGGAATCGTGGCACTGGCCGTGGGCTTAGGCTGGCTGATCAAGGAGGCGTTGGTCTGGGTCGAGCAGCAAACCTGGGGTGGCCCGGACGGCGTGACGGTTATTGGCTATATCCCGTTGTTCCCATTGGCCATGATCGGTGGCGTGTTGATTCAATTGTTCATAGATCGCACCGATCAAAATCACCACATCAGTCGCCCCTTAATGAACCGGATTTCAGGTACGGCCTTGGATTTCACTATTGTCGCGGCCTTGGGCACCTTGTCGCTGCAGGCGCTGGGTGATCACATGGCCCCATTTGTATTGCTGGCGACCGCTGGGATCTGTTGGAACTTATTCGCGTTAATGATCCTGGCCCCCCGCTTGATCCCGTTAAACTGGTTTCATCGTGGTATCGGGGATTTTGGTCAGTCGATGGGGGTTACCGTTACCGGTATCCTGCTGATGCGCATGGCCGATCCGAATAACGAGTCCGGGGCATTGGAAAGTTTCGGCTACAAACAGTTGATGTTCGAACCCATTGTGGGCGGCGGATTATTTACGGCCGCATCCATGCCGCTGATCGCCGAGTTCGGATCCGGTTTCGTGTTGATGTTGGCGGCCGGCATGCTGCTGTTCTGGCTGATCGGCGGCTATCTCGTCTTTGGCCGACACATTGGAAAACCGGCACCGCACGTATGACGCTTTTGGACGGAGATATGACCCTCCATTTTGATTCTCATTGCGGCCCATCGCTGCTTTGGCTACAGTAGCATGTGGTGCGGGGTGTGGGCCGCGAAGAAGGTGAGGTAAGCTATGTTGTGGTTTAAGAAGACAACGCCTGTTGAGGCTTTTGTGCAGCAGTTGATTAAGGACAAACTGCCGCGAGCCGTTCAGTTCTTTGACCGTGAAAATGAGCGGGCCCATACGTCCCTCAATGTCGAGGACCAAAAGCTCCTGGAGATCGGTGGCGGCATGATTCTCTTCTTTCTTGGGCGCTACTTCCCGGATAAGGACAAGAAGAATCTGGCCATCATGTCACGTGCCTACAAGGAGATTGAGCGGGTCTTGCCGGCCCAGAACGCCCGACCGAAAGAAGCGTATGCCTGGTGGAAAGCCTTTACCGACGGGCTCATCTTTCAAGAAAATGAGCCGCGTCTGCGCATTGCCTGCCGCTTGGCTTGGGAAAAGGTGATTACCTCAAAGCCGTACCGGGAAACCTCACCACTCAAGACCTTTGGTTACTTCCTGGAAATGGAAGTACAAAGCATTGAGAAGCTGAACATCAAATAGCCCGCGCCTCACGGTGGTGTGGGCACTTGGATCTTTTGCTTACACGACGGGCAGGAAATGGTCTTGCCCACCATTTCAACGGAAGCGGATAGCTTCTGACCGCAATAGACACAGAAAAACTTGAAGGTTTCTGCTTTTGCTTTCGGCGCTTCCTTGGGCTCGGCCTTTACCTCTTTTTCTTCCGGTTTGGACTCCTCAACCTTCTTGGCAGTGGGCTCAGATGCCTTCGCGGCAGGCGTGTGCGTGGTCTCGTCGGGCTGGGTCGCTTCCGCAGGCGCGTCGCCGGACTCTTCATCCTTGGGTTTGTTGAGCGTAATGGCGGGCTTCTTCACCTTGCCTCCCGTACGCTTGATCATGATCTTCTTCTTTTGTGGTTTATCGCTCATGCTATCTTCCTTCCTGGCGTTAAAACAGCCTCGTGCTATTCAATTATACAATCGGGGTTGACGGTGGTTGCGGAACCGTGAGTCCGCGGTGGCAGGAGGGACACACGGTCGGTTGCCCGACCATATCGAGAGAGGCGGACAACTTCTGCCCGCAAAACACACAAAAGAACTTCAAACGCTGCGGCGCCATGCCGACACCGCCCAAGTGCGCGGGTACCGGGCGCGTCGGTGGCGGGGGCACCAGGATCGAATTGCCGCACGCGACACAGGTCATATCGGTGCCCGAAACATATCCCCGGCTCTGGTTGACTTGCCCGCAATAGGTGCACCGAAAATCAAAAAACTGTGGCGACCCCGGGTCGATGCGCCGTGCGCCACATTGGGTACAATGGAATGGCGATGCAGTTGCCGGTGTTCCCGACTGTGCCGAGGCCTTGAAATGTGCGGGCGACGGGCCGGACTCCCCTTTCTTTTTGACCATCAAGGAGGGGGGCTTCTTGATTACAATTTGCCGCTGTTGTGCACCCATCTACGAAGATCCCCGGATATCCGAAACCACGTTTCTTTGCTCGAACAGAAGTTTACTTGCTTCACCGCCTGCATCAAGCTATTTCCCCTCGCTCCGGCCAGGCATGCTTGGGATAGCGTCGTTTTAATTCCTGCCGAATGCCGGGATAGTGATGCAGCCAGAAGCCGGCTAGATCCTGAGTGATCTGTACGGGGCGCTGATTAGGGGCAAGAATATGGACCAGCGGTTGAACATGACCGAAACCAATCATTGGGATCGATTTCACCCCGAACAGTTCCTGAATCCGGGCTTCGAAATAAGGTGTTCCTTGCTCGGGGTAGTGAAGCCGGAACGTGCGCGTTCCGGCGATCGCCAATCGTTCCGGTGCTTCCTTCTTCAATACCGGCAGCAGGCCCGTAGGCAACCACGCGTGGATCACGGGCCAGACCGGTTTCTGGGCGACCTCTTTCATCCGCGTGCAGCCTAGACAGATCTGCTCAATTAGTAAGCGTCGCTCAGTTGGCCCAAT
>SKLK01000051.1 GCA_007123265.1 Kiritimatiellia bacterium | reverse complement strand
CGATGATGCGTATAACGTTTCTGGGTGGTGTCGACACGGTAACTGGATCGAAGTACCTGTTCGAGGCGAACGGCTCGCGCATCTTGCGGGACTTCGGCATGTTTCAGGGGCGGCGCAAGGAATCGCGTCTTATTAATGAAGCCGTGCCCGAGCAGGTCGCTGACGTGAAGGCCCTCGTACTGTCGCATGCGCATATTGATCATTGTGGCATGCTGCCGATTTTGGCCCAACACGGATACGATAAGCCGATCTATGCCACCCGGGTCACCCGGGATTTGTGCAACATCATGCTGCGGGATGCGGCCAAGATACAGGAGCAGGATGCCGGGTACTTGAACCAAAAGACGAATCGCAAAGGCGCTGAACCCGTGACACCGCTCTTTACCCTCGAAGATGCCGACGCCGTACTGAAACTATTCAAGGGCGTCGGCTATGAAACCATCCAGATGGAGGCGGGCGTGCAGGTCGAATTCATGGAGGCCGGCCATATTCTCGGCGCAGCCATGAATGTGTTCACCTTGCGGGAATCCGATCGATACGTCCGGGTGGGTATGGCTGTGGATATCGGGCGTGCCGGCCTGCCGATTGTTCGTCCGCCGGCGATGATGCGGGATATCGATGTGCTGATTCTGGAAAGCACCTATGGAGATCGCGAGCATGCGGATGCCGAACAGGCCGATGATCAATTGCAGGACGTGATTGCCCGAACGATTGGGCGGGGCGGCAAGGTCTTGATTCCGTCGTTTGCGTTGGAGCGGGCGCAGGAGGTCATTTTTCACTTGGCCAAGTTGTTCAGCGAGGGGCGGCTCAGTGAAGTCCCCGTATTTGTGGACAGTCCGATGGCGGACAAGATTACTCAGGTGTTTGATGCCAGCACACAGTATATGAACGAAGAGTTCCACGAGTTGAGGTCACGGATCGGTGAAGTCATGCGCCCTGATTGGGTGAAGTTTACCAGCTCTGTGGAGGAGTCGAAGCGTGTCACCGACCGGTCCGATCCCTGCATCGTCATTGCCGCGTCCGGTATGTGCGAGTATGGGCGGATTCTGCACCATTTAAAGCATGGCATCGAAAATCCCAAAAACACAATCGTCATTGTCGGATTTCAAGCCTCGCATACGCTGGGCCGTCGGCTGGTGGAGGGGGCTGAAGAGGTGCGCATTTTTGGCGATACCTTTAAGCCTCAAGCCAAGGTTGAGGTATTAAATGCCTTTAGCGCGCATGCGGATCGTAACGATTTGATTGCATACGTCCGGGAGGTCAAGCCTCGTGTCGTTTGTCTGGCGCACGGGGAAACCAAGCAACGGGAGGCTTTGGCAGAGGCCTTGCGGGAGTTGGATGGCGTCGAAGAAGTTCGTTTACCCGTCAAGGATGAGCAGTTGGACCTGTCGCCGTATGCCCATTCGGGTCAGTAGCGATTCATTCCGGGGATATATGGGGACCCTTCCCAAGGTTGCGGCTGGTTCCACGGGATGTCGGAATCCCTGCGCCGGTCTGCTTCGGTTGTGGCGCAGCCGGTCACGGTCACCAGCAACAGCCCGCAGATTAAACTGGCCAGGATTTGTCCGCGTATAGCCATCGAATGGTTCCCACGCATTGGTTAAGCCGGCCAGATCGAGGGATCGGCACGATAATGCAACAACTCGATCACTTGTAGACCGATCAGCGCCAGGAAGAGGATCACCGCGACCAAGGCGAGTGCACCCATCAGGGGGGTTGGCTCAGTGGAGGACATAATCGCCCTCCCTCAACGGTTGCTGTTGCCAGTCGGACAGAATTTCCGCCACCGCATTAGCATCTTTTACGTTACTGACCCGCACGCGTCCAACCAAGGCATCGTCACGATGCACGAGCAGCTCGGTGTTCAGGCTGAGGCCATCGTTGATACCGACATCGAGAATCACGAAGTGCCAATCCGGGTTCACAAATAAGATCTGTCCGGCTAACCCTTCCGGTGTTTCGATGATTCGGTCTTCGGGAAACAGCTCTGCTTCCAATTCCTCGATTTGCAAGCGTTGTTCTGCGATGGTTTCGTTTAGCTCGAGCATTTCCTCTTCCATCTGGGCCACTTGGCGCTCGAAGTCACTGATTCGGACTTCCAAGTTTGCTTTATCCCGCTCAAGCGAGCTGATCCGGTTTCGCGCATCGGCCAGTTCCCGGGTGCGGGTATCCAAGTCATCCTGCAAACGATTTGCGCGTGCGGTCTCCCGCTCCAGTTCCCTTTCGGTCATCTCCAGACGCTCTTGCGTTTCCTGCAAAGCAATACGTGTGTTTTCCAGATCCTGTTTGGTGTCCATCAGTTCGTGCCACTGGTCATCCGCGTGGCCGTTGAGGCGACTGATTTCCCCGGCCATTCGGTCGACGTCCATGAGGTTCTGGCGATTCAGGTCGGGGTAGCGAAGGCTCTGCGCAATGGTGGCCATGCCATTTTCGAGAGTCTGGGTACGACTCTTTATTTCTTCACGTTGGTTAAACAATATGATGCCTAGCACCAGGGAAGCAATGCTGAGCAGCAATAACAAAATGACCATTGGTTTGAGTAGCTTCGCCATAGTTCACTCTTCCTTATAACTCATTCGCCCGTAAGTTAATCCAAAGGGTAGGGGATGGCCAATGGAGGGTCAAGCTACATTTTGAGCGTGTTTAGAAACGGGGCGCATCTTCGATTCATTGCGCCGCATGCAGAGGTCCGGCCAATATTTATTTTTCTACGCCAGCCCTGCGTGGCCAGTGTTCATGCTTCGGGTGCATAAAAAAGCTCCGCCGGGCGTTGGGCCCGGCGGAGCAAGATGTATTCGGCCAAGGCCGAATTTAGTTCAACGGCTCATCGGTAATCAGAATCCAATAGAACCGCGTTTCATCGGCAGGATCAGTGTCCTCCAAGGTGACCAAGGCGTCTGCCACTAGGTCCTCTTGGGAGTCAGCAATCGTCCACTCGCTCAGCACGGGCGGATTGATGGACGTAATCGTTGTTAGGTCGGTTACGTAGACGAGGTAGTAACTCATTCCTTCCTCGCCATCGATCGACGCTGCGAGATCGCCATTGACCATGACGAAGCTGCTTACGGTTGGGCCCTCAGGACCGGGTTCCTCGCCGGTGATTTGCAGCATGTTCACATACATTTGCCGCTCATCCGACGCCGAATCCGTGGCGTTAAAATAGAACGTGAAGGCATCCGGGAGGTCCGGTACCGTGTAGGTTTCGTCGAAGCTCTCGCTGCCATCGCGACCCGTTCCGAAGACCCGCAGTTGGCCGGCGCTGACATGCTCGAAGTTCAGCGTGAACGCTTGGTTACCATAGTTTTCGAACATGACTTCCGGTGCGCCGCCGAATGGAGTGATCGAAATCTCTGCAGAATTACTCATGTTGATATTCAGCAACTGGTTGGTGTCGCCAATCAGGTTGAATCCACGGTTTGAGTTTTCGTCGTTGCTGTCCCAGTTTAAACCCCACTGGAAGCTGAACGTGAAGCCGACGCCGAGGGGATCGGCAAAGGAACGACTGACTTCCGCGTTGGCACCGGATCCGGCCGGATTGGCAAAGAATCCGAATGATGCCTCGTCCATGCCGGTAATCTCGGCTGCGGCCGGATCACCGATGAAGACGCCGGCGAACGAGGCCGGATCACCTTCGGGATCGGCGGTGTGGTTGAAGGCCCAGGGACCAAAGCCGGCGCCCCCATTGGAGCCGTCCACCCACGGATTTTCGGTGTCATAGTTTGCGCCGATATCGACTAAGCCGGTCGGGGGCTCGTTAACGGTGACCGTGAACGGGGCGCTGGTGGCGTCGACATTGGAAGCCACCAAATCGGCGCTACCAACGGCCAGCGCTTCGGCCTCGAATGTCGCGCTGTCGCTGTCCACGAACGTGACCGACGCGGGCACTTCGACCACTGCATCGTTCGAGCTGGACAGGTCGACGGTGTCGCCCACGGGGCCTACGCGAGTTACGGTATAGGTGCGGGTCTGGCCTTCTGTTATCGCCGCCGGTCCGCTGATGGTGAGCGAGGGCTCGAGCACATTAACGCCGTAATCGGCCCAGGCACCGCTGGCTACGTTCGAGGCGATAATTTGTGCAAAGCCAAAGCCAACGATGTCGGCATCAAAGTTCAGCGTATTGTCACCCAGCGGGAAGCTGGCGCTGGCCGGTACGGTTAGTACCGTCTCGTCGCTGCTGCTAAACACGATGTCGTCGCCGACACCGCCTGTGCGCGTCAAGGTGTAGGATTGCTCGCCCAGTTCGAAGACATTGAACGGACCGTCAATCGACAGCGTGGAGGCTGCCGGTATCACCGTAAAGGTGGCCACTGCGCCACTGGCGACATTCGAGGCCAGCACCGTCGCAGGCCCGTCCAGCAGGCTGACGACATTAGCCACAAACTGAATTTCGTCGTCGCCGTTGAAGGTGACATCATCGGGTACCGTCAATGCATCTTCGTTGGAGCTGGAAAGGGTGGTCAAACCGGTGACCACCTCATCGGTCCGTTCGAGGGTGAGGCTGATCGGGCCCAACTCGTCCGGATTCGCCACGCCGTCACTGAAGCGGAGCAGTGGCACGGTGCCTTCAGTCACCGATAGATTGTTGAAGAACAGGTCGTTGCCGCCTCCGCCTTCATTCGAATTGTTGAAGATCCGGAAAAAGGCCAGTGTTTGGTTCGGAATCACGCCGCTTTCATCCGGGCTGCTGGCTCGGATTCCGGTCACGGCCCATTCGAGATCGGGTCCATTTTGGGTGAATGTAAAGGTAAGGATTTCTCCATCTTCACGTTCGCCGGGCCATTCGGTCATCGGAGCGTTGGTTCCGGGGAATTGATAGCCCGAGCTGTCCAGTACAAAAAAGGCGAACTCGGTTAAGCCGGAGTCATGCAGGGTTACGCCACGTGCATTGTCAAAACGGAAGGAAAAGTCGAAGCTCAATTCGGACCCGTCGCCCCACACATCCGTGTCAAAACCACGAATGGCTTCGGTGGCACCGCCCCCGCCATTCCACATACCGAACGCTTGCCCATCAGTATTGATGTCCGGGTCACGCTGTGGCACACCTTCGTCTAATTCTTCCGAATTTCCCAGAAATACGCCGCCTTCTCCGTCTGGCCAGTCCAGAGTCCAAGGACCGAACCCATCGCCTTCATTGGCGCCATCTTCCCAGTCCGGATTCGCACCGCCATAGTTGGAGGCATCATCCGTCAACTGTGCGACCGACCCGGCCGCAAAGCCAAGCGTGATCATGGCCGCCATAAACCACTTCATATAGAATTTCATACACACTTCTCCCTCGTGTTTACGTACTGTTCGTTCACCAGACACTCTACCCAAGCTGGAGACCGAAGATTAACAAAAACCGAACACGGATTCAACCGTTATACAGAAAATATTTGGGGACAGAGAAATGGTGTCCTGAGATTTCTGGATTGAGCATAGAACCGGCTTGATGGCCCTCGCTTCGTGTTGGCCTGCCCACTGTAGCTGACGGATGTGCTCAATCGCCATAGTTTCTCTGTCCCTAACGAAGGTGACCGAGCGCCCTGCGGGAGGTTCATTTATCGTCTGGGGACCCGGTATTCCTGGCGCAAATGGACGTGCAGGTGGCGAGGCACATGCAAGGCAGGGTTGTGCTGCAAGGCGTCGGCGAGTGTTTGCCGGGCCAAGTGCCGTTGCCCTAAAGTATGATACACTTCAACCAGGTTGAGGGCGATCTGGGCTTGTGTCAGGGCATCGTCTTGCATGGCCCGGG
>SKLK01000032.1 GCA_007123265.1 Kiritimatiellia bacterium | reverse complement strand
TGGGATCAAGGAGCTTGCAGACATACGGACAGCGATGGAAAAGGCCTTGGCGGGCAAAGCGAATCAAGCGATACAGGCCGAAGGCTTCACGTTGTGCGCTCAACGCCGTGTGAGACACTGGACAGATGGATTGGTCATCGGGTCACGATTGTTCGTAAAGACGGCATTGAGCTATCAGTGCCGGGAATCCGTATCAAGACGACATCGAATGGCACGGGCTGAATCCACGAATGGACCGCCGATTTGTTGCTGGCGCCGGTTGCGGACGGTTGAATCGGGCTAATCCAGCCCACTACGCCCCATATAGAGCCCCCCGAAAAGACATGAGCAGATCCGCATTGCACGGATCTGCCCACGCTTCATCAATTATATCGGATATGCCCTCCTGAACTGTCGCACCAAGCGACTGGACAGGGGTGACTCACGCATCTAGGCCCCACGGAGCGGACCAAGACACAATTTTGATCCCTACCTCGCGATCAAACGCGCATCGCGCCACTGTTTCTCTGTCCCCTATCGGGATCCTATCGGGCTTATCGGGCTGGCCAATCAGGTTAACCATGCAGACGTTGTGTCGCTGACACAGTTTCTCTGTCCCTAAAAGAGAATGGGAAAAGAATTTAGACTAAATCTACGCTTGATCCGTTATAGGGTTGGAGCAGATCATGTCAGCAAAACATCATGGACCCATTGGACAAAGACCGGCTGGCTCGATATCAAGCGGGCGATTTGACGGCTCTAGAAGAACTGGTCGAGGCGTATCGGCGCCCTTTATTCGCCTATATATTGCGAATGACGGAATCGCGCGGCGGTGCAGAGGACATCTTCCAAGATGTCTGGATTCGCGCAATCAAACATTTGCCGACCTTTCGCGAACGCAACCTGCTGGGATGGCTCTTCCGGATCGCCCACAACCGAATCATCGATCGCGCCCGCAAACAACGGCCGGAACAACCGTACCTGGAAGAGATCGAATACGATACACCCTCCACACGCCGTGCGGTCCACACCCTGTCCCCCGACGAACAAGCCCACGAACAGGATCTCAAGCGCCGAATCCAGCAGGCCGTGGCGACCTTGCCAGAGGAACAAAGAAGTGTGTTTCTCCTACGCATGGACGCGAATTTGAGCTTCAAGGAAATTGCCCGGATTCAACAGATATCTATCAATACGGCACTCGCTCGCATGCGCTATGCCCTGGAAAAAATGCGCCTCGAACTCAAAAAAGAATACGAACCGTATCGAGATTGACACCATGAAACACCAAGACAAATGGTTAAACGACCTGCTGACAACGGATCCAAACACGTGGACAATCCGCAAGCGCCTCCAGTTCGAACAGGCCATGCAAAAGGACCCCGCCCTCCAGGAATACCATCAACTCCTGAGTAAGGCGCCTGAAGCACTAAACGAGGAGCCCCTCGACCTCACCGTGCCGGATGCGATTCGCGCAAACATCCTGCAAGCCGCAGAAACGGCCGCGCGCCCACAGCCCATCAAAATCCGATGGCCATCCTTTACTCGCCGCTCCGAACAGTGGTCATCGCCCTTCTGGACCTATCGCACAGTAGCGGCAACAATCGTCGCGGCCCTGCTACTCGTGACACTATTGACAATCCCCCGCCCCACCGACCACGAGCGCCCCACAGCGATCGCATCTGAACACGAATGGCAATGGCCGACCGACGCCGGACATCTTGAATTTGCCGAACTGGCCGACGGCCTGATCGCTCAAGTGGATGCGCTACTGGCCGACTGGGCACCCTTTTCCTTGCCGCTCATCGACAATGGCGACGAGGAGGATCTAGCCAAAGAACTACTAACCCTGGAGACCTCAACATGAAAACCCGAACCTACACACTCTTTCGTAACATGATCCTGATCACCGCCCTGCTCTGCTTCGCCGCTCCCCATGCGGATGCACAGCGCGGTCAAGCAGGAGAAGACCGGCCACGCCGAGGACAAGCACCGGAACAACGTATAGACCCATCCTATGTTGAGCAATGGCTGGATCGCTTACGCACAGAAGACCCCGAAGAGTACGAGCGCTTGAGCGAATTACGCGAGACCAGCCCGTTGGCATTTCGTATCGAACTGCGACGCCGGGTCAGTGAGGCGCGCACCTTGCGGATCATCCGCGAAGAACATCCCAGCTTCTACGCCTACCTATCCGAGCTGGATCGCGAAGAACGGGACCGCTTAGGGCACCTGCTGCTTCAAGTAGCTGAGACCTCCCCGATGCGACCACACCGCCACCGTCGCCTGCGTATGCCCCAAATCGAGGCGAATGAAGAAGTCCACCGCCTCTTCAGCCGCTGGGAAGAGGCCGAGACCGAAGCGGAGCAGGACGAGGCGCTCGATCGCATGCGGGCCACAATTGGCATGGTATTTGACCGGCGAACGGCACAGCAAGAGGCAGAAATCGAGCGACTTGAGGAGCAACTCGCCCGCTTAAGGGACTTGGTGGACAGCCGCAACGCGCAACGGGACGAATGGATCGAGCGCACGCTGCAAGGCCTACTGGAACGCGCCCAAAACGAATAGAAAGGCACCTGAATTCCGAAAGTTACTTTTCAGCGCGTCAAACCGTGCTAAGGTGTCACGAGTTGATGCGTTATGAAGAGTAGAGAATTCGATTTTTGGTATGCGCTGCAAAATACCGAGGTGATCCAGCCCCCCTCCGGGCGGCTGGAAACCTTTGGCAACACCGTCGTGAACTACCATTTGTTGTGCGAAAGCATGGATCGCATTAACGAAGTGCGTATTCGCGAAGGTCGCATCGAGGCCTTTCGCCCACAAATTATCACTCTCAACAACCAACAGGACGCCCTCGCCGACGGATTCGGTCCGGAAGCAAAAGACTATCTCGACTGGCTCAAGGAGAACGCAGAAGATCTCGTCCTGCTGCGGTACGGCTTCCAAATCAAGAAAGAAGAAATCCGGCAGTACATCGTGCATGAATCCCTACCCATCGTGGTCGGTCAAATCGAGGATGAAGTAAAACAAAAGAATGATCCCCTCAGCGCCATCGTGGTTGGCGTTGAGAAACCGTGGGAAGTATCGCTGATGAAACTCATGGTCGATGTCATGCAGCGGTCCGTGTTGGCCAACGTCAAGGATCTGCAGAGCAAAAACCTGTTGCCCATGAACCCGGAGCAAAGCGAGCAAAAAAAACGGGAAGAGATCGAACGCGATTTTCGCCAAGCCGCTCGTGATCGTAGTCTAATTCAAGATTTGGGCCGGAAATTGCAAAAATACGAACTGTTCGATGAGTTTGAAGACCGCTTTTTCGCTTTGGTTCGGAATCAGTGAGACGGCTCTGCCGGCGCGTTGAAAAAACACTCCCGGTGGATATGTGGCAAGGGCACCTGACGCGCCTCCAGCCACTGACTTACCTCATCAATCATGGCATCCAGCCCGCAAAGATAATAGTGGGCGCCTTCCGGCACCGGCATCGCCTCCAACAAGTCCGTAATCCGCCCATACACCGCATCCGAGGCCGGCTCGCGCGATACCGCCAATCGCACATCTATTCGCTCCCGCAACCAATAGAACGCTACCGCATCGGCCCGCGTCCGAACCCCATACAAACAACAGACCGGCGTTCGCTCGGGCCAACTATGCAACAAGGCCAGACACGGCGCGATGCCAGTGCCCGTGCCCATGAAGATAAACGGGGCCGCCTCCCGGTCCTGCCCCGGCCGGAACCAGCCGAAGGGCGGGCTGACTTTGACCCAATCACCCGGCTGACGAGCCGCCAGAAACGGACTCACTTCCCCCCCTGCCATTTCCCGGATCAGGAAACGCAACACCGGCTCATCCACCCCCGACGCCACACTGTACGGCCGTGATGCCTGCTGATCCGCTGCATACAACGCCACACAGTCGCCCGGGACGAAAGTTAGATCACCCCGTTCCAACCACAACTCGAATATACCCGGCGTGTGCCGGACCACCTTAACCACTTTCCGCTGATTCGCTTCCATAAGACCTTCACCGCATCGAGGCGTTTTTCATCAACACCGCTTCGCCTTCCTCCTCACGTGCCAGCAACCACAAATAATCCGACAGGCGGTTCAGCCAAACAACGATATCCGCGTTTTCGACCAAACCCGCCTCCAGCAACCCAACCACCTTGCGTTCGCACCGCCGCGTCACAGCCCGCGCCAAATCCAAATGCGCCGCCACCTCCGTGCCACCCGGCAAAATGAAGTCCGTGACGGGTGGTAACCGTTCCTCCAACGCATCCCGCTCCCGGTCCAGCTCCGCCACCATTGCGGCGTCGACTCGTTGCGCGAGCTGCTGCACGTGCCCCAACGAAGTGGCCAACTCTGTACCGACAACAAACAAGCGCCGCTGCAACGAAATCAATGTCTCCTGCAACGCTGCCCGCTCCGACGCCGCGCGGGCCATGCCCAATAGACTTACCACCTCGTCCAGATCCCCATAGGCATCTGTCTGCTGGCTGTGTTTGGAAATCGTTTCCCCCGAAAACAAATGCGTTGTCCCTTTATCCCCGGTTCTGGTAGTTATGCTGAACGTATTTTTCATGGCAGTAGCGTTCCGTAAAGTACCGCGCCTGTCAATCGCCTGCGCAACCATGCGCCAAACAACTCATTCATGATCCATAGCCCCATGCAAAAATCCAACGCCAGCCCATCCGTGCCCTCACCCGCCGACTTGCTTGATTGCGCCATTGCCGCCGCTCGTGCCGCGGGCACCCATGCCCTACACGAGCGCAATCGTCGTCAGGAAAAACATGCCGAAAGCACGCACGACGTGAAACTTGTGCTCGACCGCGAGTGTCAGGTGCAGGCCGCCAATGTCATTCACGACCGCTATCCTGATCACCCGATTCTCGGCGAGGAAATCAGCCATGACCGGGATCCGGATCAGCCCCGCTGGATTGTTGACCCCATCGACGGCACCGTCAATTTCTCTCATGGCTGGTCGATCTGGTGCTGCTCCGTTGCCGTTGAACATCGAGGCGAAACCTTGGCCGGCGCCATCTACGCCCCCGCACTCGACGAGCTGTACACCGCATCGATCGACAGTCCCGCCCAGCTCAACGGCAAGCCCATCCGGGTTTCCGGGATTGACGACCTTGCTCAGGCCCTCGCGCTAACCGATACCGATCATGTGCCCCGTGATTTTCCGGCGGGGGCTGCTTTGTACGGCAAGTTTCTGCATGCCGCGCAAAAAACACGCGTCACCGGCTCAGCCGCCATTGACATCTGCCGGATTGCCCGCGGTCATGCCGAATCCTACACGGCCCTGGGTATCTATCCGTGGGACACCGCAGCCGCCGCGCTGATCCTGAAGCAGGCCGGCGGACAGTTTGAGGTGATTGAGCAACTCGCGGGCGATCGCTTTCGCGCCATTTACACGAATGGCCGTGTCCATGAACACGTGAAAGCAATTTTTCTCGAAACCATCGCCGAACACATCCGTTGACCCTGTTTTCCAATCGTTGGAAAACTTTTTTGGTCATTTTCCAATCGTTGGAAAAAAATGGAGCTGATTTTCCAATCGTTGGAAAAATTTTTGGGCGTTTTTCCAATCGTTGGAAACACGTGGTGGCGGCAGGTGGTATGTCACTCTGAGCGCTGTCAGTGGTGGGGCGAGTCTCGCCGAGCCGAATGAGAAGGCGCGGGCGCATGTTCCGGGCCACGATCGGTTCATGGGCGCGGCTCATCCGGAGGATTCGCCCTACCAATCCTGATACCAACGGTGGTAGGGCGAGTCTCGTCTCGCCGAGCCGAATGAGAAGGCGCGGGCG
>SKLK01000241.1 GCA_007123265.1 Kiritimatiellia bacterium | reverse complement strand
GCGGACGCGAGTCCAGCCCCGTCCCACGCGCCTTGCGCTCGGCCCCGCCTGACGCGCTCCCACGCGAGAAGCGCCAGTCGGCGGAGCGACTGTCGCTTCGACCCTTTTGCCCACCGCGTAGCAGCCCTTCGGGCGACTGCTAACGATGTCTTTTCCCAAAAACTGACCTCCGACCTCCGGGTCATCACAGTTTCTCTGTCCCTACTTCTGGAATTGGCGATTAGTTCTTGCGGGCGTTGGCCAAAATATGATTAGGGACAGAGAAGGGCTGGCTTTTAGATCCCGCCTGTAGGGCCGTCGCTTGCGACGCGCCGCGGATAAATCAACACGCCCTGCAGAGGGGGGATGGTTTCCCGCTTGATTTCGGGTCCTTTTTGCGCTAGAACTCTTTTGTATTAGGCCATTCAAGGGTCGGATAGGCCTCGCATCTCCGCCAACAACTACTACCGTCCGGTGGAGCATTCTATGCGGAATCGATCTTCTATTTAGTATATAAGGGGCGGATTCTCTGAGAGGGAGCGGGATTTTTGGACATTAGTGTAGAACAGTTTTACGAGCGGGGGCTGGACAGTTGTTCGTTGAGCATTGTCTCCGGTCAGGAGTTCATGGGCCGAACGATCAAGGAAATGGCCATGAACCGCCCGGGCTTGGCCTTGACCGGCTTCTTCCAACATTTTCCCAACATGCGGGTGCAGGTCTTCGGCTTGGCGGAAAACGCTTATTTAAAGAATCTTTCGCCCGCGGCACGCAAAGAGCGGCTGACGCAATTGTTTAAACAGCGAATTCCCTGTGTGGTGCTGACGCGGAATCGGCATGCCTTGCCGGAGCTCTTGGAGTCAGCTGAAAAGCACAAAGTGCCGGTCTTGAAGTCGCCGCTGATCACCAACCGATTCGTCAATCTGGCGACCTTGGTGATGGAAAACCTGGCCGCGCCAACATTGAAATACCAAGGCACGATGATCGACGTGCGGGGGATCGGGGTGATGCTTGAAGGGGCGCCCGGAATCGGCAAAAGCGAAACCGCATTGGCACTGATTGAACGAGGCTATAGCCTCGTGGCGGATGATCTGACCGTGTTGCGCCGTGAAAGCACGGGTATCATCGTCGGTATGGCGGAGGACATTACCCGATATCACATGGAAATTCGGGGGATTGGCTTGATCCATGTGCCTAGTTTATTCGGGGTATCGTCGATGCGGATTGATATGCGATTGGATTTGATCGTGCGATTGGTCGAATACAATAACCAGTGGGACTATGACCGGACGGGGCTCAATTCGCAAACGGCGACAATTTTGGGCGCGGAAATTCCGGCGGTAACGATCCCGGTCGCTGCGGGGCGCGATATCGCCCATGTCGTCGAAGTGGCGGCGTTAAACCAAAAATTGAAACAATTAGGGCATGATGCCGCTAAGGAATTAGACGAGAAATTGATGCGTGCGTTGGAACGGAAGAGAAGGATATGAGTCAGGTTGAACAAATCGGGCCCGGCACGTTTTTTCAGGATCTGACCATCTTGAATCAACATGGCATGCACGCTCGGCCAGCCGCTCTTTTCATCAAGACCGCTAGCCGGTTTGCGGCGGAGATCGAGCTTGAAAAGGATGGCACGAAAGTCTCCGGACGGAGTATCATGGGACTGTTGACCTTGGAGTTGTATCAAGGTTCCAAGGTGCGGGTGCACGCGACGGGACCGGACGCGGAAGCGGCCCTGGCTGCAATTGCGGAGCTGGTCGAACGTAAATTTGACGAGGACTAATGGAGTAGGGCGCCACCGGGCGCACAGAGGACACCGGGACCGTCTCCCGGACCGGAATCAGACGATGTCAAAGGAACCACAGGAAATTGTATTGCAGGGGATCGGCGTATCTCCGGGCATCGTCATTAGCGAAGCGTTCCTTTTGACGTCCGTCGACGATCGGTACGTGGAGCGGGAAATCAGCGAGGACGAGATTCCGCGTGAGATCAGTCGGCTCGAAGAGGCTCTCGCCCAGACCCGTGGCCAATTGCACGACATCCAGTCCAAAGTCAAAGCCGCGATCGGGCAGGACAATGCGGGCATTTTTGATGCTCACCTGTTGGTGGTGGAGGACCGTGCCTTACTGGATGAGGTCATTCGCGGCCTGAAGTCGCGTCGGCTCAATGTCGAAGTTATTTTGCATGATGTCGCCGAGCGGTATGCCGAGGCGCTGAGCAAGATCGAGGATGATTACTTGCGGGAGCGGGCGGCGGATGTCCGCGACGTGACACGGCGTATTTTGCGCAACTTATCCGGCCGCGCGCACTCGGAAATATCGTCCTTATCCAAGCCGTGCGTGATCATTGCCAACGATCTGGCCCCCTCGGAAACGGCGACGATGGACAAGGAACGTGTGATCGGTTTTGCCACCGACCTCGGCAGCCCCACCTCGCATACCGCAATTATGGCGCGCGCCTTGGGGATCCCGGCGATCGTCGGTTTGCACGATGTCAGTGTACGCGTCTCGGCCGGGGACGCGGTGTTGATCGATGGCAATAAAGGCGTGCTCATCATCCACCCGTCCGCCGACCGGCTGGAGCGCTACGGTCAATTAGTGGAAAGCCGTCGTCACATTCAGTCCGAGCTGGCGCGGCTGAAAGATGAGGACGCCGAGACGCAGGATGGATACCGGGTGCTGTTATCGGCCAATATCGAGCGCCCCGATGATGTCGACGCCGTACTGGAAAATGGTGCCCGCGGGGTCGGCTTGTTCCGGAGCGAGTTCATTTATCTGACCCGCGAGGACTTGCCGTCCGAGGAGGAGCAGTACCACGTCTATCGCGATGTGGCGCAACGATTGGATCCCGATCCAGTGATTATCCGCACGATCGACTTAGGCGGTGATAAATTCCTCTCCCACGTGCGCACCGCGAAGGAAATGAATCCCTTTATGGGGTGGCGGGCGATCCGGTTTTGTTTGGCGCAACCGGACATTTTCAAGACCCAGCTCCGCGCGATTTTACGTGCCAGTCAGTCGACCAATATTCGCATCATGTATCCCATGGTCAGCAGCGTGGACGAAGTGGTGAGCGCCAACCGATTGCTCGAGGAAGCAAAAAGCGATCTGCGCCAGGCAGGCCATGCCTTCAACGAAGACTTGGAGGTGGGAGTGATGATTGAAATCCCTTCCGCCGCGCTAACTGCCAATTTGTTGGCACCCCATGTGGCCTTCTTCAGCATCGGTACCAACGATCTCGTCCAATACACCTTGGCCGTCGACCGGGTGAATGAACGGGTTGCGTACCTGTACGAGCCCACGCATCCGGCGATCCTCAAGCTGATCAAGAATACCATTGATATCGGCCATCAGCATGGCATTTGGACCGGAATTTGCGGTGAAATGGCTGGGAACCCGATGATGGTGCCGCTGCTGATGGGGCTGGGCGCGGATGAATTTAGTGTGAGTCCCTCGCTGGTGCCGGTGGTTAAGGATGTAATCCGGAACTTGCACTATGCCCAGGCGGAGACCTTGGCGGCCAAAGCGATGCAGTCGGTCTCGCCAAAGGAAGTGCTTGATCTTTGTCGTGAATTAACGCAAGAAATTGCGCCGGAAGTGATCGAGCTGATGAACTAAAAGCAGGGCGAGAAAGCGCCCGTCAATCCAAGTAGAGGAAAGCATATGTCGAGCAATAGATATCTATTTACGTCCGAAAGCGTTACCGAGGGACATCCGGACAAGGTGTGCGATGGTGTTTCGGACGCCATTTTGGACGCGCTACTGGCGCAGGACCCGAAAAGCCGGGTGGCCTGTGAAACGCTGGTCAAGACCGGGATGGCCGTGGTTGCTGGTGAAATTACGACCAATGCCACGGTGAACTATGCGGACGTCGTGCGCGAGAAGATTATCAAGATCGGCTACAACGATTCTTCGATTGGTTTTGACGGGAATACCTGTGCCGTTTTGGTGGCCTTGGATCGGCAGTCGCCGGATATCAAACAGGGCGTCGATGCGGCGAAGGCCAAGGGCAAGGCCACGGCTGAGCAGGGCGCCGGTGATCAGGGGATGATGTTTGGTTACGCCTGTGACGAGACCCGTGAATTGATGCCGATGCCGATTATGTTGTCGCATCGACTGACGGCTGGACTCACCCAGGCGCGTAAATCCGGTAAATTGCCGTTTTTGCGACCGGACGGCAAATCGCAGGTGTCGGTGGTCTATGAGAATGGCAAGCCGGTGCGCGTGGATACCGTGGTGATCTCGACACAACACACGCCGGACGTCACCAACAAGGCGTTGGCGAATGGGATCATCGAAGAAATCATCAACAAGCAAGTGCCGGCGAAGATGATTGATAAGAAGACTCGTTTTCTGATCAATCCGACGGGGCGTTTTGTCGTGGGCGGTCCCCAAGGGGATTGCGGCTTGACCGGGCGCAAAATCATCGTGGACACCTATGGCGGCATGGGCCGGCACGGTGGCGGCGCATTTTCCGGCAAGGATCCGTCCAAGGTGGATCGAAGCGCAGCGTACATGGCGCGGTATGTCGCCAAGAACGTCATTGCCGCCAAACTGGCCACGCGTTGCGAGGTGCAGTTGGCTTATGCGATTGGCTTTCCCGAACCGGTCTCCGTGTTCGTAGATACGTTCGGAACCGGCACAGTCCCGCACGAAAAGATTGAACGGGCGATTCGCAAAGTCTTCGGCCTCAAGCCGGCCGAGATTGTCAAGCAATTGGATTTGCTACGCCCCATTTACGAGCCCACAGCGGCCTATGGCCACTTCGGACGCACCAAACAACTGGATGTGTTCACCTGGGAACGCACGGATAAGGCAGACGCGCTTCGCGCCGCCATTTAATTCCGCAAGTCAGCAAGTAAACGAGCTGGTGCGCGTCATCCTCGGGTGACGGTCGGCACGAAGGAGATGGTCTATTGAACAAAATGCGGACACACACGTGCGGCGAGTTGAGTAAAGCGCAACTCACCGAACGGGTACGTTTAGCCGGCTGGGTCGACACGATTCGCGATCATGGCGGGGTGATCTTTATCGATCTGCGGGATCGGTACGGCATTACCCAGGTTATTTTCGATCCCAACGACTCCCGCGACGCATGGGATGTGGCGCAAACGGCCCGGGGTGAATTTGTCATTCAAGCCGAGGGCGTGGTTGAGGCCCGGCCCGCAGATATGGCCAATCCCCGGCTCGCGACCGGCGAAATCGAAGTGCGGTGTGATCAGATTCGTATCCTGAACAAGAGCCGGACCACGCCGTTTCCGCTGGATGACAAAGATGCCGATAAGGTGTCCGAGGATTTGCGGCTGCAGTACCGCTATCTGGACCTACGCCGATCCCGTATGCAGCGCAACCTTCGGGTACGCCATCAGATGTCCCAGTCCGTCAGGTCGTATTTAGACGAAGCCGGTTTCACGGATGTGGAAACACCGATATTGACCAAAAGCACACCGGAGGGCGCCCGGGATTATCTGGTCCCGAGTCGGGTGGTGCCCGGCTCCTTTTACGCCCTGCCGCAAGCGCCGCAACAATACAAACAATTGCTGATGATGGCGGGTGTGGATCGGTATTTTCAAATTGCCCGGTGCTTCCGGGACGAGGATTTGCGAGCCGACCGGCAGCCGGAATTTACGCAAATTGATATCGAAATGTCCTTCATCACGCCGGACGACATCTATGCGTTGATTGACGGATTGATCGCGCATGTGATGACGGCGGTGGGTAAGGGACCGGTACAAACGCCGATTCCGCGTCTTACGTATCACGAGGCGATGAATCGCTACGGCAGTGACAAGCCGGATATTCGCTTTGG
>SKLK01000136.1 GCA_007123265.1 Kiritimatiellia bacterium | reverse complement strand
CTCGCTCGGTGAGCCGAATTCCTTCCAGCGTCACGGCTCGACAGAGTCTCGCCCTCCCCAATGCACCCCAAAACACGGGAGGGCGAGCGTCCTCGCGAGCCGCGAAATTTAACCAGAGGCCGAAATGCGAATTGCTGCGATAATCGACCGATTTATTCTCTTTTGAAACTTTGACGCCCTCTGTCCAATCGGGTACGCTTTCACGGTCATTTGAGCTGAAGTACGAGGGGGTTACTTTAGCTGTGGAAAGGCGAATCTTTCATCTGCTTTACGAATGGATCCACGGAAACAAAGAACAAGCACCTATCGGGTATTGGGCTGGATGGGATCGCTGTTTTTGATCCTGTGCATCGGCTTAACGGACCTCACTATTTGGCCGTCTGTGCAGGCCTCACCCTTGTCCCTTACCCGCACGGAAGCCGATGAATGGCGTTTCGAATTTTTCGCCGCTACCGGCTGGGTGCATCGCTTGGAAGCTACCCACGACTTACTGGAATCCGACTGGGCTATACTGCCCTCTTTTTCGCCACAGCCTGGTGCCAACACCTCAATTCAACATGTGGTGCCACTCTCGACCTTTCCGGGCGCGACGCAAAAGTTCTTCCGCGTACATCGCATCGCTGACGCTGAACCGCAGGCCCCTACCCTTGTGCTCTATACGTTTACAGGCTCAACCGTGCAGCCGGAGGAGAATCATCCCCTGACGATTGCCAGTACGTTCGGCATTTCCGGAGGCAACGTAACGCATGGTTCTGAAAACAGTGAGGAATGGATCGGCTCCGGGGTGCCGGTGGCCCGCGGGAGTCAGGGCTGGGCGGCAGCCGATCCCGATAGTGGCAAGTATTTCACCTTCACGCTTACCGCCAGCCCGGGGCACTTCCTGATGCTGGACACACTCGAACTGCTGGCGCGAGCGACGGAAGCGGGTCCCTCCGCCGTCACGTTGCTGATTAATGATGAACCGGTACAGACGGAGTCGATCGCTGCCGCCACGGTGAACACCTGGTCCACCGACGTTTCGACCTTTCAACAATTGACCCAGGCGGTAATTCGAATCGTTGGTTGGCACGATGGCTCTCGCACCACTACTGGAGGGGGACGCTTGGAGGTGGATGATGTGCGTGTGCGCGGATACATCGAGGAAATTCCCTCTGATTTTGTCACTGAACCTACCGTTGCCAGTAGCTCGGCTTCGGCCCGAACCGAATCCGGCGGCACCTTAACTGGTCAGGTTCTGGCCAGCGGTGGTGACACGGTGACTGAACGCGGCTTTTTCTGGAGTCTGGATCCGGACTTCACCCCGCCGGAGCAAGGCTACTTTCTGCAGGAGTTTGGTGAATTCGGCACCGGCGAGTTTAGCATGACGCTGGACCACCTGCCGGGCGGCGTCACGGTCTATTACCAGGCGTATGCCGTCAACAGTGCCGGCATCAGCTACAGTCCCATCACCTCCTTCACCACACTGGCCGAACACGAACTGGTCTACTACGGCTTTACCGGTTATTCACGCCAGGCCGAGGCGGTTCGCACGTCGATACTGGCGGATTCGGTGCAAATGTCCGCCGGTAGCGCTACGTATGGCTGGGTGCCCTCACACCAAAATGAGTGGATGGCCATGAACGCCGCGGAACCCTACTTGCAATCCAGTGGCGGCTGGACGGCGACCACCCAAGCGCAGGCCAAGCGATTTGAAATTGATCTGACCGCTGATAATGGCTGGCTCCTGTCCGTCACCGGCGTCACGTTCTTGGCCCGGACGACGTCGGCGGGCCCCTCTGGAGTCGGTGTTTCGGTCAATGGCGTGCCGACTCACGCGCAGAATATGCCGGCCAATCAAGTAATCGAAATCAGCGCAGCGGTGACAAACGCGTTTGAGCAGGAATCCATCAGGATTGACCTCCAAGGTTGGTTGAACGGTTCGCGGCAAAGCGCGGGGTCGGGCATATTCCGCATTGATGATGTGCGTGTGAGCGGTTACATGATGATGGTGATGACGACGGATCCCCCCACCGTTACATCGCCGACGGCCACGGGTTTCAATGCGGATCAAGCAATATTGGGCGGCACCGTGACTGCGGACGGCGGCAGCGCCGTGCTGGAACGGGGCGTAGCATGGAGCACGAATCCCGACTTCACGTTGCCGGGTGGCGGGTTCATGCTGAACGCCTCGCCCGCCGGTCTGGGGACGTTCGATCTGCCCGCTTATCAATTGCCGCCGAGCACGACCATCTACTATCGCGCTTATGCACGCAATGCGGCAGGATGGGGCGCTTCCGAACTGGCGTCTTTCACGACACCGGACCTCGACCATGGGCTGCTGGCGCTCTACGCTTTTTCGGGAAACAAAGTCGTGCCCCATCGGCGGCATCCGCATGTAATCGCATCGCATGTGGCCACATCGCTGGGCCGTCCCGGCGTGGCGACGCAGAATCCGTCCGCGTGGACGGGGTCGGGTGTACCCTATGCGCAGGTCTCAGGAGGATTTAATGTGGCGACTCCCGCTGCCGGCCGCTACGCGACCTTCATTCTCGAAGCGCAGCCGGGCACCACCTTCACCGTCACGAACATCCACTTTCTGGCCCGGGCCAATACCGAGGGCCCAGCGGCGGTTAGTGTATTGATCGATGATCAAGTCACCCACACCGACAATTTGGCGGCTGCGCTGACCCGATCTATCAGTGTGCCCGTATCGCATTTATCGGCGGCTGAGCGACGCACTTTCCGCATCGCCGGCTGGAACAACGGATCACGCTCCACCCTCGGTACCGGGCTGATGCAATTTGACGACCTCCGCATTGAGGGGGTCGTGCATGGCGAACCGACGGTTACCGATACTTCCGGCATAGCTGTCCGCGTCGCGTCGGTGAATGTGCGTGACGGCATTGCTGAACCGGGCGATGCCGATCATGATGCCTTGCGCGCCATTTTGATTCGCATGGACGCGGATATTGTGGCCTTCCAGGAATTGTACAGCACCGAGGAAAGCACCTGGCACACGCTGGCCGATGACCTCGGTTATCCGTACCGGGAGCTGGCGCCCAACATCGGCATCAGTCCGACCCAGCGTGTGGGGATCATGAGCCGCTTTCCATTGACCGCCGAACCGATTACGTTGCCTGACGGCGCCAATGAGCTGGCGCGGGCGATTCTCCGCTCGGAGGTGGAGGTACCCGATGTGTCCACGCCCCTAGTGATTTGGTCGGCGCATAAAAAGGCCATGAACGATCCCCTCTCCCAATTCCGCCGAGCGCTTGAGACCGAGCGGGTGTTGCAAGATATCGCTGCCTACGCCAGTGCGCAGCCCACGCACACGAACTGGATCGTGTTGGGCGATCTCAACGCGGATGTATTCACGCAAGTCCAGTTCGACTCGTTCAGCGAAAGTTTTTACCTCAGCCAACAGTCGGCCCTGCCGCAGTCATTCGTCCTCGGTTCCGGGATTGACTGGCCACTGGCTTACGCCCGCTATCCCGATGATCGGTATGCCGCTGCGGTCCAGCCCTTGACGCGGGTACCCATGACCCAGCCCGGCGGCTTTGGCACCTACAGCTTTGTGAGTGCTCAATTCATCTCGCGCTTGGACTATATCTATGTCAGCCCGTCACTTGCCACGCGGAACCTACAAGGCGAGATCTACTATGCGCCGATGGATGGCCCCCACGCCGGACTCCCCAAAGCCGGCAGCCCATTGCAAGGCTTTAAGAGCCTCATTTCATCGGATCACCTGCCGGTATTTGTCGACGTGTATTTGGATCCGTGACCGGATCGGGAGCTCAAGCGACGGGGCCTACCCGGGCCGCGAGCAGTCGATACCAGTCCTCCCGACCGTAGGTCAGGTCAACGGCGCCAACCGCCGCGCGGATACGTTCCGGCGTGAGGGTGCCAATCACCGGAGCGATGCGCGCCGGATGCGCCAGTAGCCAAGCCAATACCACTTGATCGGGCCCCACCCCATACTGCTGCGCCTGTCGCTCCGTTTCCTGCCGAACGTCGTTCGCTTGCGCTTCGGTCATGCGCATCTGCCAAGGCGCATAACACGCCCCGGCCAACGGTGACCAACTTTGGCAGGTGATCCGGCGACGCATGCATTGGGACAATGTACCGTCGTAGAGTGGATCGATCCGGTTCAGGTTGAATTCCACCTGATTCACCATTAACGGGAACGAACACGAGGATTGCAGCAACTCGACTTGATCCGGAGTGAAATTGCTCACGCCAAAGAAAGCCACCTGTCCTTGCGCATGCAAGTGCTCAAACGTCGCCGCCACTTCATCCGGATCCATCAAAAAGTCCGGCCGATGCAATAAAAGGCAATCCAGTCGCTCCACGCCCAACCGCGACAAACTGCCCTCGACGGAGCGGAGAATGTGCGCGCGGGAAAAGTCATAGCGCTGCGGATCCCCCACCTGCGGCTGATCCGCCATGCGAATGCCGCATTTGGAGGTAATAATCAACTGATCACGCAATCCCGGGTGCGCACGCAGAAAATCGCCGAACCATTCCTCACAGCGGCCCTGGCCATAAATGTCGGCATGATCAAAATGGTTGATACCCGATTCGATAGCGGTATCCAGCGCCTGATATGCCCGTGATCGCGTGGCCTCCGATCCGTCCCCAGCCAGCCGCATTGCCCCATAGATAATGCGTGAAGTATTTAGTGCTGACTGGCCAAGTGGCGTGGTTTTCAACGAGTCTCCTTCTCCGCACACGCTTTTTGGTCTCCGCCCCGGTCCATCCTCATGTTTCTGCGGTCGCGGCCAACTTCAACTGTGACCGGTAGAAATTCAGCTCGGCGATGGAGGCGAGGACATCGTAATAGGCATCGTGCACGGCCCCTTCAATCACTGGCACCTCAAACGGCAGGTTCCGTTGCACCCACTCCGCCGACTCCTTATCGGCTTCACCCTGTTGCCACCATCCCTCCCATTCCTGTTTCAGCGTAGACACATCGAATAGACGGTAGTGCAGGCGATCAATCAGCGCGGGATAGTGAATAGACGCCAAGCGCCAGTCGCTATGGACACTATTACCCGCCATCGCCGGGCGCGCCTTGATATCCTCGGCGGCCGGTCCCACCAGTCGATCCACATAGCGTGTCAGCATAATTTCAACCGCCCCAGGCTGCACCGCCTGCGGGGTCCGGCACATCTGTAACAAAGGCGCGAGGTTTTCCTGTACCCACTCTGACACCGGCGCGTCGGGATCGAGGTAGACATGAAAGTTCAGCCCCCGATCGGTCTCGTCCAAGGGCTGCAACGCGGCATCCGTTAACAGGGCCGCGACTTGCAGGATACGTGCACGGGACGGATCCAGATCGGTAAACTCCATATCGAACCACAAGTAGACTGGCTGAGTTTCAGATATATTCATGCACAGGAGCATGAAGCAAGCGGCTCGCTGGCGTCAACCTTCCCGTGCCACCGAGAAGATTGACAATACTTCAACAAACCGTATGGTTGACCCTTATGACCTCATTCAAAAATTCACTTAAGCGGTGTGAACGAATGCTTATTTTCGTGGCGTTCTTCACGTGTTTCCTTCCTGTAACCGTCACGTTTGCCGAGAGCGAGTCGTCGCGACCTGTTGTAGCCTGGATCAGTATTGACGGGATACGGCCGGACTATATCGCTCGTTCCGAAACACCTTTTTTCGATCGCATGATGGCCGAAGGCGCCTATTCGTTGGAACATGAAGTAATCTTCCCTTCGCTCACCTTTCCGAGTCATGTTTCGCAAGCTACCGGTGTAACCGTGGGCCAGCACGGCATTCCGATGAATAGTTTTTATGATCGCGCGTTGCAACGTGAGTTTTCTTTTCCCGGCCAATCCTTTCTACTGGAAGCTGAACCGATTTGGGTTACGGCGGAGCGTCAGGGGCGTCGCGCTGCCGTCTATGACTGGGTACTTTCATACGGCGCTTTCGATGATGTTTCTCCTGACATTCAAGGCCG
>SKLK01000176.1 GCA_007123265.1 Kiritimatiellia bacterium | reverse complement strand
TTGGCCCGAGGCCAGCATTTGTACTCCGGTATCCAAGCGACGCTTTCGCCCGATATCAATGACGGCACATTGCTCGATGCCTTGCATCCGACCGCCGCGCTGGGCGGTTACCCGACGCATGTGGCCTTGCGCCGGATTGCCGAATTGGAGACGTTTGACCGCGGCTGGTACGCGGCACCCGTTGGCTGGATATCACGGCAGGCGGCGGAATTTGCCGTGGCCATTCGTTCTGGGATCGTTCGGCCGCATGAGCTTTCCCTCTTTTCCGGGGCCGGGGTTGTGGCAGGGTCAACGGCGGAAAGCGAGTGGGATGAAATTGAATTGAAAATTCGCGATTTCATTAGATTATTGACAGACACATGAGCGATTCGGCCCCCCAACTTAACATCTGCTGGAGCGAACTGCTGATTGAAGAATTGGTGCGATGTGGCGCCACAGGGTTCGCTTTTTCGTCTGGCGCCCGATCGGCGCCCTTGGCGGTGGCTATGGCGCGTCATCCGGCGATACGCCCCAGTTTTCATTACGATGAACGGACGGCGGCATTCTTTGCATTGGGTCATGCGCGGGCCACAGGGAAACCCGCCATCTGGTTGACCACTTCAGGAACGGCGGTGGCCAATGGCTATCCAGCGGTAATCGAAGCCGCAATGGATGGGGTACCGTTGATCTTGATTACAGCTGATCGCCCGCCGGAACTTCGCCATGCGGGCGCGAATCAAACCATTGACCAAGTCGGCTTATTTGGATCCTATGTGCGTTGGCATGTGGACCTGCCCTGTCCCGATCCCGCGATTGATCCACGCTACCTGTTGTCCACCATCGATCAGGCTTGGACGTATGCGCAGGCCCCGAACCCGGGACCGGTGCATCTCAACTGCATGTTCCGGGAACCGCTGCTCGCAGACGCGGAGGCGACGAATGCGTCGGCGTATCTCGCCCCTGTCACGCGTTGGCAGGGGACCAAGCGTCCCTGGACCGACGCATCCCGGGGTTCCCTTCAACCGGCGGCCGCGACAGTTAAGGCGGTTCGGGAGCTGATGGAACAGGCGGAGCGAGGTGTGGTGGTGTTGGGCCGGATGAATCGTCGGGATGCGGATACGCTAAGGCCGTGGTTGCGGGACTGTCCGTGGCCCGTTGTGGCGGATGCGGCCTCCGGATTCCGACAGGATGATTCGATACCGATGCTGATTCCCTATGCGTCGATATTGATCGAGCTCGCAGATGCGGACTGGCCGCCCGATCTTATTCTGCACATAGGAAATGGTCTTGTTTCGAGGTCCCTGCTGCAGTGGATGAGCCGCTCGTCTGCTCATTACTTGCGCGTCGCCAATCATCCCCGCAAGGAGGACCCCTTGCACGCCGCTGAACAGGTGATCGAATGCGATTTCGGCGCATGGACAACGGCGATGCCTTGGGATCAAGGTCGCCCAACCCCCGCGTGGGTCGACCAGTGGACGGCGCAATCGAAGCGACTGAGCGATATCCTTGCGGCGGATGCCGAAACGACCACCGCACTGAATGAGGTCAGCGCGATTCGCGCCGTTGCCCAACACCTGCATCAGCCCCAGTGGCTGATGATTGGGAATAGTATGCCGGTGCGGGATTTCGATCGGTTTGCTCCGGCGGTCAAGCAGCCGGCATCGGTGGTGGCCAATCGCGGCGCTAGTGGTATCGATGGATTGATTTCAACGGCGTGCGGGTATGCCGCGGCAACGCGTCAACCCGGCGTGGTCGTCTTAGGTGATTTATCCGCCCTGCACGATCTGGGCGGATTGGATTATGTGCGGCGTTCGCCGGTGCCGATCACGGTGCTGGTTCTCAACAATGACGGCGGCGGAATCTTCTCATTTTTACCGCTAAAGTCACATAGCGATATCTTTGAGTCAGTCTTTGGCACACCACACGGGCTCCACTTCGAATCTGCGGCACGGATGTTTGAACTGGAATACCAGCGCGTTACGTCTGTGGAGGAGTTGCAGGCGGCTTTGGGGGATATGGAGCAATGTTCGCAGTCGCGGGTTATCGAAATCATGACCAATCGTGAGGAGAACGTGCAGTTGCATCGGCACTTGCGTGAGACGCTGGGAAATGCGCTCGGCGATCGTGACTTTGCTGGAGCAGATACTGCATGAGACGTCGCATCTGCAATCGATCATGAAAATACCGCCATTGGCTGCAATTGAGCGAGGCAATGTCGGTGCACCGTGCATTATTTTTCTGCACGGATTTTTGGGCTCAAAAGAAGAGTGGACGCCGATTATGGAGGCGTTATCGCCCACATTTCATTGTTGGGCCGTTGATTTGCCGGGGCACGGTGAAACGCCCGCCGTCGCCGATGATGAAGCGTATAGCTTCGAGGGAATGCGGATGGCCTTGGCGGCCTTTATGGAGCGCGTGGGCATGGATCAATCGCATTGGGTCGGCTATTCGATGGGCGGGCGTTTGGCTTGGTCCCTGGCCGTTGAGCGACCGGGCTGGGTAAAGCGGGTGGCGATTGAGTCAGCCGCTCCCGGCCGCTTGGATGATCGTCAGGTTCAGGCGCGTGAGCGGGCGGATGATCGGTGGGCTGCCCGCTTCGAGCGGGAACCGATTGAGACGGTGCTGGCCGACTGGTATGCGCAACCGGTTTTTGCCAGTCTACGCGAATCCCCCGCTGCTTTGGCTCGGATGATCGCGGCGCGGTCACGCAATCAGGGGCGCGAGGTCGCACGGGCCATACGGGGCACGAGTGTGGCCCGGCAACCCAGCTACTGGGACCGGCTATCGACAGTATCGGTGCCGGTACTGATGTTGGTGGGCGAACAGGACGTCAAGTACCGGCGCGTCGCCCGACACGTGCTGGCAGACAGCGATTCGATTGAAGTGGCCACGATCGCGGGGGCCGGGCATAACATTCATTGGGAAGCCCCGGCACGGGTGGCGATGCAGTTGGCTCAATGGTTTTCGCGTGATAATAAATAGCTAAGGGAGTATGACATGAGTATAGCTTGGAAAGCCGTCGGTGCGTATACCGACATTACGTATGCCAAGGCCGAGGGAATCGCCAAGATCACAATCAACCGGCCAGAGGTACGCAATGCGTTTCGGCCGTTAACCGTGACGGAAATGATGGCGGCGCTCAATGATGCGCGTGACGACGCCACCATTGGCGTGATCATTTTGACCGGCGCAGGGGACAAGGCCTTTTGCTCCGGTGGCGACCAAAAGATTCGGGGCGACGCCGGTTACCGCGACGCTGAGGGGGTGCATCGCCTCAATGTGTTGGATTTTCAACGGGCTATGCGTAGTTGTCCTAAACCCGTTGTGGCGATGGTGGCAGGTTATGCGATTGGCGGAGGCCACGTGTTGCATGTAATGTGTGACCTTACCATTGCCGCCGACAATGCGATATTTGGTCAGACCGGCCCGAAGGTCGGCTCGTTTGACGGTGGATTTGGCTCTTCGTATTTGGCGCGTATCGTCGGCCAGAAGAAGGCGCGGGAGATTTGGTATTTGTGTCGCCAATACAATGCCCAACAGGCGTTGGAAATGGGGTTGGTGAATACGGTAGTGCCATTGGACCGGTTGGAGGAGGAGACCGTGCAGTGGTGTCGGGAAATGCTGGCTCATTCACCGTTGGCCTTACGGTGCTTGAAGTCGGCGATGAACGCCGACTGTGATGGCCAAGCCGGTATTCAAGAATTGGCGGGCAATGCCACCTTGCTCTATTACATGACCGAGGAAGGGCAGGAAGGACGCAATGCCTTTGTCGAGAAGCGGCCACCGGATTTTGGCCGCTTCCCCAAACGTCCCTGATCGATTGGCACGCGCGCCCCGTGAATGCCCCTTCGTGATTAGTGGTTGCCAGGCTGCCGGTATTTATGTACATAGAGGCTTCCGTTTGTGCCTAAGTGTGATGAAATTCAGGCCCGTGGGTTTGAAGAAAGGGGAATGCTGGTTGTATGAAAGATATTGAGATCGTCAACGTGAGAAACTTCGCGCTGCTGGGGCACACCGGTTCCGGCAAAACAACCCTACTGGACGCGATTTTATTCAAACTTGGCGTCACCGATCGTCAAGGTACACCGGAGAATGGAACCAGTGCATCCGACTGGACGGACGAAGAAAAATCCCGGCAGATTTCCATGTGGGCGACCTCCTTTGATTTGGTCTATAAGACCAAAGCAGGGCGTGCGATGGAGTTGGTTGCCCTTGATACGCCCGGGTACGCGGATTTCTACGGTCAGGTTCTGGCCGCAATGGCGGTGGCCGATAGCGCGGTGATTACGGTTGATGCGGTGTCGGGTGTCCAAGTCGGGACCCATCGTGCCTGGCGCAGTTGCGAGACCAAAAACATGCCACGGGCCATCGCCATCACGGGCATTGACAAGGAAAATGCAGACTTCTACGGCGTTTTGAATTCCATTCAGGAATTATGGGGACCGCAGTGTGTACCGGTCGTCATTCCGACCATGGACCACCAGGCGGTGGTGGATGTAATGGCGGCCAAAGAAATCCCTGCGGAGATTGCCGACCGGGCCAAAGAAATGAAGGGCGCATTGGTCGAGTATGCGGCGGAAACCGATGATGCATTGATCGAAAAGTATCTCGGTGGCGAGGAACTCACCGCTGTTGAGATTGCGGGGGGGTTGCACGGTGCGGTACATGATGGGAACTTAATCCCTGTATTCGCGGTATCCGCCAAGAGCAATATCGGCATCGAAGAATTGTTGGAGGGCATTTCCCTGTTGCTGCCTTCCCCGCCGGAACGGCCCGTCAAGGATCAAGAGGGCAAAGAAGTCGATGTCAGTCCGGACGCTCCCTTCGTCGGTTTTGTCTGGCGCTCGCTGAATGATCCGTTCACGGGACAGGTTACGTTTGTGCGCGTGTATGGAGGCTCTTTGAAGGCCGGTCAAGAGATCATGAACTCCACCAAGGGCCAGAAAGAAAAGGTGGGGCACTTGATGATCATCAACGGCAAGAAACAGGAGGAGATCAGTGTCGCGCATGCCGGTGATATTGTCGCCATTCCCAAACTGAAGGTCACGGAACTCAACGACTCGCTTTGTGCGCCGAACCATGCCGTAGCCTTTGCACCGATTGAATTCCCTGGAGCGACCACGTTTTACGCTGTCACCGCAAAAAGCCAAGGCGATGAGGACAAGCTGTCCACGGCCTTGCATCGCGTGGCCGATGAGGACCCAACGATTCATGTGCATCGTAACGATGAGACGCATGAGATGATTTTGTCCGGTTTGGGTGATCAACAATTGGAAGCAGCTGTGGAACGTATGCGCACGCGCAACCATGTGGAGGTGGACTTACATACCCCCCGGGTCGCCTATCGGGAGACCATCACGACCCTTGGCGAGGGACACCACAAGCACAAGAAACAGTCCGGTGGTCGTGGCCAGTACGGAGAGGTTTATCTTCGGGTCGAGCCGCGTGATCCGTCCGATGAAGAATGGTTTGTCAACGCGATCGTTGGCGGGGTAATCCCCGGCAACTTCATGCCTGCGGTGCAAAAGGGGCTGCAGGAAGGTCTGCAGCGGGGGGCGGTAGCCCGGTATCCGGTGATGAACGTGAAGATCTCTGTCTATGATGGTTCCTATCATGATGTTGATTCCTCTGAAGTCGCCTTCAAGATTGCGGCCGCCCGGGCGCTGACCGACGGTATGAGCAAGGCCAAGCCGGTGTTGTTGGAGCCAATCATGAAACTGACGGTGACGATACCCGACCAGTTCATGGGCGATATCACCGGCGACTTGAATCATCGCCGTGGTCGCATCTTGGGTGTGGAGAGCGGAGATGGCATGCAGTTCATCACGGCGGAAGTGCCGCAGGCCGAGATCTTCCGCTATTCCTCTGAACTTCGCAGTATGACCGGTGGTCGTGGTAGCTTTGAAATGGAATTTTCTCGTTATGAGACGGTCCCCTCCAATGTGGCGCAAAAGGTGATTGCCGAAACCAAGGCCCATGACGCCGAAGAGGATTGATGCGAAGCGGAAGGCCTCAGGGGCAGGGG
>SKLK01000132.1 GCA_007123265.1 Kiritimatiellia bacterium | reverse complement strand
GCATTCACCCGAAGGGCTGCTGCGCGGAGGGCAAAAGGGTCGAAGCGCAAAGCGCTTCTCGCATGGGAGCGCGTCAGGCGGGGCCGAGCGCAAGGCGCGTGGGACGGGGCTGGACTCATGTCCGCCCCGGCCCGCGCAACACCGCGATCGGGCTTGGCTGGCGCGTGATCCAAGCGACCCTTTTGGCCGACGCTAATTAGGTAGATATAAGGGACAGAGAAACTATGGACATTTTTGTCGTGAGCGATGGCGAATACTTTGTCGACAAAGCTCACGACAAAGCTCACGCCAAAGCTTGGGATTATAAGGGACAGAGAAACTGTGGACATTCCGGCTCGCCAGCAAATCCGAAATTTCATATTTGACAGTTAAAGGGAATCGGTGTTTTATTTACAAATATCCGATCGGCATAATAGACTTTAGGGGTGTAATCAGTTCAATAGGTTAAGGAGACAATTGTCATGGCACGTATTTATTCAGATAATTCGCAGTCTATTGGGAATACCCCGCTGGTTCGCTTGAACCATGTTACCGAAGGGGCGAAGGCCACGGTACTGGCGAAAATTGAGGGCCGGAATCCGGCCTATTCCGTCAAATGCCGGATCGGGGCAAGCATGATCTGGGATGCGGAGGAGCGCGGGGTGCTGAAGCCGGGCGTGGATATCATCGAACCGACCAGTGGCAACACCGGTATTGCATTGGCCTATGTCGCTGCAGCGCGCGGATACCAGTTGACTCTGACCATGCCCGAAACCATGAGCCTGGAGCGCCGCCGTATTCTGTCTGCCTTGGGTGCTCATCTAGTGCTGACACCGGGTCCGCTGGGAATGAAAGGAGCCATCGCCAAGGCGGAAGAAATTCAGGAATCGGATCCGAAGCGATGGTTCATGCCCCAACAGTTCAAGAATCCCGCGAATCCGGCGATTCACGAAAAGACCACCGGACCGGAAATCTGGGATGACACGGACGGGGCGATTGATGTACTGGTGTCCGGCGTCGGCACCGGCGGGACCATCACTGGCGTCTCCCGGTATATCAAACAGACCAAAGGCAAGCAGATCGTATCTGTCGCCGTTGAGCCGTCGGAAAGCCCCGTGATCAGCCAGACGCTGGCGGGGCAGGAATTGAAGCCGGCACCACATAAGATCCAAGGGATCGGCGCAGGCTTTGTGCCTGACACCCTGGACTTGTCCGTAGTCGATCGGGTGGAACAGGTGTCCAGCGAAGAATCCATTCAGTTCGGACGCCGCCTGGCCACAGAGGAAGGGTTGCTGGTGGGTATTTCGTGTGGCGCGGCCGCTTCGGTAGCCGTGCGCCTCGCCCAACACGAGGAGTTCGCCGGCAAAACAATCGTCGTCGTGCTGCCGGACCTGGCCGAACGCTATCTTTCGACAGCCCTGTTTGAAGCGGTCTAGGTCGTCAAGACGATCGCAATATTTTCCCCTATGCCTTGACAAAAAACGAAGTTCTGATTCAATAGCGCCAATGATTGGTGCGGGCAGGGCTGTCCTTGTCTGGCACCGTCACACGATCGGGCGATTAGCTCAGCTGGCTAGAGCACTACCTTGACATGGTAGGGGTCACAGGTTCAAGTCCTGTATCGCCCACCATCGTATAGCGGAATATGTGTGTCCGTCACCTGCAGGGAAAGGCCCGCAGCAGATTATGAAACAGACGATTACTGAATGAAATTAGCTTCCTCTTCCGACCTCTACAAGATGCGGCACAGTGCCGCACACGTGATGGCCGCTGCTGTTTGTCGTCTGTTTCCCGATGTCCAGTTGGATATTGGCCCCCCTACCGACGAAGGCTTCTATTACGATTTCGATGTGCCGCACCGGTTGTCGCCGGACGATTTCGCGGCCATTGAAGAAGCAATGAAGGCCTTTATCGCCGAAGATCATCCGTTCGAACGGATCGAAGTCAGCCGCGCAGAAGCCGAGCAGATGATTCGTGACATGGGGCAACGCTACAAATTAGAGCGTTTGGCGGATATCCCGGCGGATGAAGCGATTACTTTTTATAAGTGCGGGGAATTTGTTGATCTATGCCGTGGACCGCATGTCGAAAGCACCGGTGGGGTCAAGGCCTTCAAGCTGCTGTCCGTCGCCGGCTCCTATTATCGCGGTCGCGAGACCAACCCGATGCTGCAGCGCCTGTACGCGACCGCATTCCCGACGGATAAACTGCTTCGGGTCCATCTAAAGCAACTGGAAGAGGCCAAGTTGCGGGATCATCGCAAGCTGGGCAAAGAACTGGATTTGTTCAGCCTGCAAGAGGATGTCGGTCCCGGCCTGATTCATTGGCACCCGAAAGGCGCGCGGATCCGCTCGGTAATCGAGGAATACTGGCGCAACGAGCATTTTGAAGGCGGCTACGAAATGTTGTACAGCCCGCATCTCGGCCGTGCCGGATTGTGGGAGACGTCGGGGCATTTGGACTTTTACGCCGAAAGCATGTACGCCCCCATGGAGATTGACGAAAACAAATACTTCGTCAAACCCATGAACTGCCCCTTCCACATCAAGATTTACCAGTCCCACAAGCGCTCCTACCGGGAGTTGCCCTTGCGCTGGGCGGAACTGGGCACGGTGTACCGCTACGAGAAGGCCGGTGTCCTGCACGGGCTCCTGCGCGTCCGCGGATTCACCCAGGACGATGCCCACATCTTTTGCACGACGGAGCAAGTGGAATCGGAAATTGCCCAGGCGGTGAAATTTGCCATCAACATGTGGCACACCTTCGGATTTACGGAAATCACGGCTTATCTCGCCACGCGGCCGGACAAGGCGGTCGGTGAAAATGAGCGATGGGAACAAGCAACGGCCTCGCTGGAAGCCGCATTGCAGGCCGAACAGATCCCGTACGAAACGGATGTGGGCGGCGGCGCGTTTTACGGGCCGAAAATTGATCTCAAAGTCAAAGACGCGATTGGCCGTGAATGGCAAATGAGCACGGTACAATTCGATTTCAATTTGCCGGACCGATTCGACCTCACCTATATCGGCGAGGACGGGCACCCCCATCGCCCCTACATGATTCACCGGGCCTTGCTGGGCAGTCTGGAGCGGTTTTTTGGCATTATGGTTGAACATTACGCCGGCGCGTTTCCCGTCTGGCTGGCACCGGAACAGGTGCGGGTATTGCCGCTGACGGAGAAACAACTGGACTATGCAAATGCGATCAGCAAGCAACTGCAGGCGAAGCGGGTGCGGCATACCGTTGATGAACGTTCCGACAAGATCGGCGCCAAGATCCGCCATGCGCAACTGGCCAAACTACCCTACATGCTGATCGTTGGCCCGCAGGAAGCCGAACAGCAAACCGTTTCGGTCCGGGCCCGTCCGCATGGCGATGTCGGCAGCATGCCCCTCGCATCGTTTATGGATACGCTGCTCGGGGAGATTGATTCGCGCAGTTTGGTAACGACATGTTCACCTGTCAGAAAGGAAACTACGGCATAATATGGCATTACGCAGGTCATCCCAACGTCCGCCACAGAATTTCACGCGCATCAACCATCGCATACGCGTCCCGGAAGTGCGCTGCATCGATGCCGACGGCACTCAGATCGGCATCGTCTCCACGCGCGACGCGCTGGCCAAAGCCGAACAACAGGGGCTCGACCTAGTCGAAGTGTCCCCCACGGCCAAGCCACCCGTTTGCCGAATCATGGATTACGGCAAGTACAAGTATGATCAGGAAAAGAAGAGCAAGCAGCAGAAGAAGAATGCGGCTGCGACCAAGGTGAAGGAGCTGAAGTTCCACGCCAATGTGGACACCCACGACTTCGACACCAAAGTACGCCACGCGCGCGATTTCCTGGAGAGCGGCAACCGAGTGAAATGCTCGTTGTTTTTCCGCGGTCGAGAGGGTGCCCATCAGGATCTCGGCTTCGAGGTGATGAATCGGGTGCTTGAGGAATTAAAGGATTTAGGCGTGGCGGAGCAACCGCCCCGATTACTCGGGCGCAGCATCATTATGCTGCTTACGCCCAAACCAGCCACCAAACAGCGGTAGCCGGTTTCGCCGGCCAGTGCGACGAGGAAAGCAGACCATGAAAAAAGCGATGGATTCCCGGGAAGTCGGACTGGTCATGGGACTGATTGCCGGCCGGTATGTGTTCCAGTCCGAAGATTTGCATTACGGCTTCTGGCCGGACGAGCTGCCCGTGACGCCCGACCACCTGAAGCAGGCCCAAGACCTGCATTCCCAATTGATTCTCTCGAATATTCCGGATGGCGTGGAATCGATTCTCGACGTCGGCTGCGGGGCGGGCGGATTGGCCAAGCGCCTGATCGACAAAGGGTATGCGGTGGATTGTGTCTCACCCAGTGGGCTGCTGACCACGGAAGCGCAAAAGTTACTGGGCGACGCCTGCACCATCGTGCAAGGCCCTTTCGAAACCATTGAATTAAACCGCACCTATGACCTCGTCCTCTTCAGCGAAAGCTTTCAATACATTAAGCTCACCCCTGCCCTGCAACAGGTGATGCGCTACTTGAAGCCCGGCGGGCACCTTTTGATTTGCGACTTCTTCCGGCACCCGCGCGAGGAACGCGGTCCCATCGGTGGCGGCCATCCGTTGCCGGCTTTCCATGCTGAAATCGAAAAACATCCCCTGGAATCCGTCGTCGATCAAGACATCACAAAAGAGACGGCGCGAAATTACGATTTGGTAAACGACCTTCTCCAACGCGTCGGCGTCCCGATCTGGGAATTGATCTTTGCGTATGGCAATGCCAATTATCCGCGGCGTTCCAAATGGCTGCAGCGCCTCTTTCGCAAGCGCATTGCCAAGCTGGAGCGGAAATACTTTCAAGGTCAGCGAACGGCGGAAACGTTCAGTCACTATAAATCCTACCGGCTACTGCTCTATCGGCGGACCACCGCAGCCGCTTGACACGGACTGCGGGGCGTGCCGATTGTACGGCCCCGAAAAAGGAGATGACGATGCGCAGGTTGTTTGTTTTATGGATCGCCCTCACACCTCTTGCGGGACAGACCGAAGAAGCGCACACGCTCGTGCAACGCTTACTCGAACAGTATGCACAAATCGAAAGCGTTTCCTGCGATATTCGCCGCGACATCACCGCTACCGAGGGCTCGATCCGCTGGCTCAGCCGGGTCTACTTTCAACGTGGTGACCGATTGCATGTGGAAAATTTTGCCCCCCTGCCCCGCCTGATCATCGCGGATGGCTCAACCATGCACCAACACAACGAAGACCAACCACGCGGTTTCCGTCGTCCGATCGCCGATTTGACGCCGGTGATGCAAGCGGGTCTCCGGCGTGTTCCCGGCACGTGGGAGGAACATTTGTTTCGGCTACGGGATAAGCCGGAAATCGAGCTGGAAGGTTCCGGGGACTTCCCCATTTGGCGCGCCTATGAAACCCCGACTGTCTACGCTGTACTACAAGTTGATGACGCCGGACGACTGGGTCGCTTGCAACTATTCGATGCCAACGACCGCACCCGGTTGACCGGGGAACTGGTGGGCGACGCCTTTGAGGAGGTCGCGGACGGCGTATGGATTCCAATGGTCCACCGGGCTCATTTTCAGGTAGGCGACACCGCGACGCGTGAACGAATTCGATTCAGCAACTATGCCGTGAACGAACCCATCGACGAGCAACTGTTCAAAGCCGACTCGCACTTCCCCGACACCGTCGAGTGGGTGGACCAGTTCGAGGATTTGTAGGCCTAGAGCAACGGTCGCAGATAATGGCCGGTATGAGAGGAGGGATGCGCCGCGATTTCCTCAGGGGTGCCTACCGCCACCACGTCCCCGCCGCCATCACCACCTTCCGGCCCCAGATCAATGAGGTAATCGGCGGTTTTTATCACATCCAGATTGTGTTCGATAATCACCACAGAGTTGCCGGCGTCCCGCAATCGATGCAACACGCCCAGCAACCGGTGAATATCGGCAAAATGCAATCCGGTCGTCGGCTCATCCAGCAGGTACAGTGTCCGGCCGGTATCGCGACGGCTCAACTCGGATGAGAGCTTCATCCGCTGCGCCTCGCCCCCGGACAAGGTGGTGGCCGGCTGCCCCAATGACAAATAGCCGAGCCCGACATCCGCCAAGGTCTGCAACTTTCGGGCAATCGCCGGCACATGCTGAAAAAAGGTCAAGGCCTCTTCAATCGTCATGTCCAGGACTTCGGCAATACTTTTCCCGTGATAATGGACCTCCAAGGTTTCGCGGTTATAGCGACG
>SKLK01000072.1 GCA_007123265.1 Kiritimatiellia bacterium | reverse complement strand
TGACCGGATCGGTAGGGCGAGGCGTCTCGCCGAGCCGCAAGGAATACCGACGGGGAAGTCCAAAGCGGCGCACAGCGCCGCAGTCCAAAGAAACGTGTTCAGCGCCTACGAAGGACGGCCCCATCACAACGTAATCCCTTCGCGTGCTTCGTGTCCTTTGTGGTGTCCCCCTCTCCCGACTCTTGGAATAGCGTCACACGCACTTTTCCAACGATTGGAAAATCGATCAAAAAGTTTTCCAACGATTGGAAAACCGTTTCACCCCCCCGTTCACGCATCCGTCGCGTCCCATCAACGTCGGCGGATGAGTTTTCGCGCGTCCTCAGCCACGTAGTAGAGACTGGGCACGACGAACAAGGTTAGAAATGAGGCGACGAGCAAACCATAGCCCAACGTGACCGCCGACGGCGCGATGAACGGCTCGTACCCGCCCCACCCGTAAATGACGGGCAACAACCCGCTCATGGTGGTGACAGTGGTTAGCACAATCGGACGTAACCGGGCGGTGCCGGCTTGATGCACGGCGTCGTGGACGGAGGCGCCTTCCCGACGCCGATGATTGATGAAGTTGACCAGGACAATGGCGTCGTTGACGGCGACCCCAGCCAAACCCACCATGCCCATCATGGCCATGACGCTGATCGGCATGTCGTGCGCGATCAACGCGACGGTGACACCAATTAAACCGAGGGGAATGGAGAGGATGACCACGAAGGGCTGGGACAATGAGTTGAACTGCACGACCAGAATCGAAAAGATGACCAGGATGGCGATGGAAAAGGCCTTGATAATGAAGTCCACCAGTTTGGCTGTCTCCTCCCACTCACCCGTCAGAATCATGCGGTAACCCGGATGTTCCCGGTGCAGATCACCAAATTCAGCGAGCAGGGCGCGGTTCACCTCGACGGAGGAGGTCACGTCCGTATCAATGTCGGCGCTGACGGTAATCACCCGTTCGCCCATGTAATGCTCGATGGTGGGCAGACCGACGGCACGCTCGACCGTGGCGACGGCTGATAATGGAATCAGCCGGCCCTGCCGGTTGCGGACGCGCACCCAATCGATCGCCCCTGGATCATTGCGATAGGGCTCGGCCAACCGCACCCGCACGCTGATTTCGTTTGCCCCCTCGCGCACTCCGGTCGCCTCGAACCCCTGGAATGAGGTGCTGATCGTCTGCGCGATCATGGCTGCATCGAGTCCCAAGCGCGCGGCGGTGGCGTAGTCGATCCGGACATGCAATTCCTCCTTGCCGGATTGGAAGTCCACGGCGATATCGTTGACCCCGCGGTGCGTTTCTAAATACTTGCTGATCGTCGCCGCCAAGCGTTGCAAGACATCAAAATCGCGACCAACAACTTTTGCTTCCAAGGGCCGCCCCACCGGCGGGCCGGGGCTCAGTGTTTCAAATTCAATTTGGTGAACGCCTTCGATATCATCCGTTTCGCGGCGCAATTGGGCGATGATATCGCGGGTTGATCGATCGCGCTTGTTTTGGGGGGGCAAATACACGGCCAACGCCGCGAGATGCGAGCCGCGTCCGGTATACCCCATGATGTCGATATGCGCGCCCACGTAGGCGATGACATCGCTCAACTCGCTTGCTGGCAAGGCGGAAATGACCGACTCGACGTCGGCAACGATGGCCTCGGTTGACGCCAACGCCGTGCCTTCATCGGCCGTGACGCGAACGATGAAGACATCGATTAGACCATCCGGGAAGACGTCAATGCGCATAGTGTGGTAGGACCACACGCCGACACCGGTGAACAGGCTAAGGACCAGGCCGAGGAAGGCGTACCGCCATTTGAGCACGGTGTTCAGGTTGCGCGTGTACCATCCCAGCAAGGCCGCCATCCACCGGTGCGCGTGCCGGATGTTCCTCCCCCCGTTTTTGGAGGATTTGAAGGGTGGCACGAAGTCGGCGACGTGGCAGGGCAAAATAACCAATGATTCAAACAAGGATCCGGCCAGGGCCATGATCACCACAATGGGCAACCATTTGAGGAAGTCCGCGTAGATGTCCGGGGCAAACATGAGCGGCAGAAAGGCCGCGCAGGTGGTCAGCACGGTGGTGATGAGTGGATACATGACCTCTTGTGTGCCCTCAATGGCCGCCGCCCGCGGCGTCTTGCCCATCTCGAGGTGGCGGAAGATATTCTCGCCCACGATAATCGCATCATCGACGACCATGCCCAAGACGACAATCAAACCGAACATGGTCATCATATTGATGGTCACGCCATAGAGCTTCATCAGCAAAAAGGCGGACAGGAAGGAAAACGGGATACCGATGGCCGTGATCAAAGCGACGCGGAAATTGAGGAAGAGAAACAAGCAGATCATCACAAACATCATGCCGAGCAAGCCGTTCATGCTCAGCACATGCAAGCGTCGGGATACGTAGTAGGACTCGTCATCGACGACGGTGATGGCGATACCCTCGCCCAGCCGCTCTCGTTCCTCCTCCACCACCCGCATCACCGCGCGCACGGCGCCGATGGTGTCGGCCCGGTCTTTTTTCTTGATCCCCAACATGATGGCACGCGTACCGTTGGCCTTGACGAAGATCGACTCGTCTTCGAGGGTGCGCCGCACGGCTCCCACATCCTTGACCCGGATTTGATTGCCATCCCGATCCGAACGGACGATCACCGCCTCGATCTCGGCTTCACTGTGGAATTGGCCCAAGGTGCGCAAGGCCATTTCACGATTGTTTTCGCGCAGCGTACCGCCGGGCAGGGTCACGTTACGCAATCGCAAGGCCTCACTGACATCGACCACGGAAACGTCGTAGGCGTCTAGCTGGGCGGGATCCAGCTCCACCCAGAATTCCTCGTCCCGCCAACCCGTACGCGTGACACGGCCGATGTCCGCAATCTGTTCGAATCGTGACTTGAGGTGCTCGGCGGCATCGCGCACGGCCCGCTCGCCCGCGGGACCGCTGACCGCCACACGAATGACGGGACCTTGGGTGGAGATGATCGAAATCCGTGGATCCTGGGCTTCAGCGGGAAAATCCCGGATTTGGTCCACTTTACGCTGTATTTCGTTAATGATGCGGTCCTTGTAGCGCGCGTCGGGGTCCAGCTCGACAAGGATCATGGAAAGGCCTTCGATGGAGCTGGAGGTATAGGTGCTGATGCCCTCGATTTCGCGCAGTTCATCTTCAATCGGCGCAGTGATTAACTGTTCGACCTCCTCGGGCGACGCACTGGGATAGGCGGTGGTGATGGTGACCATATCGAGCGGGATGTCCGGAAAGACCTCCCGCTTCATATCGGATACGATCAGGATGCCGGCGACGATGACGACAACGGTCAGCATGTTGCCAAACACCGAGTGACGAACGGAGAATTCGGGTATTCTCACGGTGTCTCCCCGGCGCCGGAGAGAAGCACACCGGATGCAGTATCCAGCATCACCCGCGCCTGCTGATAGGCGGTTAACGCCTGTATGTAAGCATATTCCGCGAGTTCCCGGTCTTCCTGAAAACGAATTACGGTTTCGGCGGTGCTGCGACCCTGAACAAGTTTCTCCTCCTCCAGTTGCCATTTTCGTTCATGCAACGCCAGGGCCTTGGCGGCGGCGGTGATCTGCGCCTGCGCGGTCTGAACCCCACGCAGGGCTTCGCGAATCTCGCGATAGATTTCCCGGGTCATCGCGATTTGTTGCTGATCCACCTGTTCCAATTGATAGGCCGCCTGACGGATACGGGCCTGTTCCGCCCGTCGCTCGATCGACGTTTCAAACCTGAGCCCGACGGCCCAGGCTTGTCGCCCCATCCGCCAGGCATCGCCGGCGTCGTCGCCCCGGTCCCCCACCCCGTAACTGGCCATAACGGACAAATCCGGGCGTAGCGCTTGCTCGGCGGCGTCCAGATCGCGTTGCGAGGCGTGTGATTCGTGGTGCAGCGCCGCCAATTCGGAGCGATGCGCCAAGGCTTGCTGAAAACGTTCCGACTCCGACTCTTCCCTCGGGACCGGCTCGAGGGCGGTTCGCTCGGGGTATACCAGTTTGGTGTGTTGCCAGTATTCGATGGGCCAGCCGATGAATTCCAACAGACGTTCCTGCGCCTGTTGGGCGCGATGGCGGCGGCTCAGCAGGTCCACCTCGCGCGAGGCCAAGGCCGCCTCAGCCGCCAACAGATCGGTTTCATCCTGCAAATGATCCCGGACCCGCCGCTCCATCACCTCCACCAAATCCGCTGCATACTGAAGCGCACGACGATTCGCGGCATAGCCTGCGCTTGCCGCATACGCGTCCCAATACAAACTATGCACCGCACCGGCCACCGCCAGCCGCGTCGCTTCATGCCGACGGAGCGCGGCCTGCCACCGATCCTCCGCCGCCGCTGTTTGCCGACGATTCAACCGCCCCCAGGCATTGCGTAGCAAGGGCTGGGCCACCGCTGCTTGCACCATGCCCACGTGCACCTCGTCGGGAAGGAGGAAGCCGTCGCCGGCCGGGTACCGGAACTGCTCAGCCGACGCGCCCAGCTCGATGCGGGTGCCGGAGTCAAAGACACGCGCGATGCCGACATCCACGCCCGCGCCCCGCGTTTGCAGCAGGAAGGGCGCGCTGCCCATGGGCAACTGGGAATCCTGATAGCGACCAGAGGCTGAAATCCGGTGATCGTAAACACCGCGCGTCACCTCGAGATCCGCACGCGCTATCAGGGCCCGCAAGCGGGTCGCAATTACTTGCTCACTCTGCGTCAACGCCCATTCCACGGCATTGTCCAAGGTCAAGGCGTGTCCGCCTGCCCGTGCCGGCAGCGCCGTCACAGCACCCAGCAACAGCATGGCTAAGTAATAAATTGCCCAACGCATCAGCATAGCATCAAGTTAATCACGCACGATTCAATTGTCGAATGGTATCCTGTCCTGTCGCCCGATTTCGTCAGACCTGACGGGCGCAATTCGGAAAGGATACGCAAGGGAAAACGCATCCTTCATAATCTGTGTATTGATTTCGCCGATTCATCGCGCCATAGTAAGGCATTCCCCGATACACGGACGGGGAGGAAACGGAGGCAGGGATTAGCTCTGATGAGTGATTTAAAGAATGGTACGCTGCGCTCAATCTTAGCGGGCCTATATCAATTCCAGTCTGCAGATATGTTGTCGGTCTTTATTTGCCGACAACTTACCGAACGTATTGGCTGCGAATTGACGGCCATTGGCAAGCATGACGGACGTCGGCGGATGATCAAATCGATTATTGCGCTGCAGCCGCTGTCGTGTGGCCCGCTTGTGCCGCAGGCTAATCAGACAGGAATAACCGCCACCAACCCGTTCTGGGACACGATCTTTGATCCCGAGCGACCGGTACTGAGCCTATCCGATATGGTCTCGCGGCGGACGTGGCATCGGAATCCATTTTACAAGGAGCTGTTTGTGCACGATCAGGTCGAAGACCATTTGAAAATGGAGGTGTTCGGCAATCGGGACGAGTTTATCACAATTAATGTATTGCGGCGCAAACGGGGGTTCAGCGAACAGGAGACCGGGTTGCTGGCGCAGTTGCGCCCGCACATGATGCAGGCTTACCGGAACGCGCACCAACTGGAATCCGACGGCCTTGTTGGTAATCCTGCAGCTCATTATTGGTTGGTGCCCGTGGATGCTCAAGGGAAGGTACTCTTGACCATGCCTGCCGCGGTGCCTGAAATTTGCGGGCACACGGATCAAGCGGATCAATTGCCGCCGGCGATCCGGCGTTGGATCACTTTTCAGGCCGAATGTTTGAAGCGTGGACATTTCGATGCAGCGATCACGCCTTATGAATTGGACACCCGTGAGGGCACATGGCTATTCACGCTTTATACCATGTATACGCCAGGGCATTTCATGGTTTCCATACGGTATCGCTACGCAACCGTCCCGGGACCGTGCTTGAGCCGTCGCGAATCCGAGATTATTCAGTGGGTAGCCGCAGGGAAGAGTAACGGAGAGATCGCGGCAATTTTGAGCCTTAGCCTGAATACGGTGAAATCGCACCTGAAGCACAGTTTTATCAAGCTTGGGGTGGAAAACCGCACCGCCGCCGTCGCGGTATGGAAGCGCTTGATCGCGCGGCCTTGACGGGGGTTCATCGCACTGAATCGCCCGACTTCGCCCGAACATTCTCCTTCGCTTTCTCTTGCGGCTCGGCGGGACGCCTTGCCCTACCGATCGTGTCACATAGACCAGACCGCGGCAGGGACAGAGAAATTGTGTGCGGAACCTCTTTGTGTTGTGGG